>NZ_JAERJY010000017.1:0-34566 GCF_018257375.1 Providencia sp. JGM181
ATATACAACTATATCTATAAGGAGACGCAATAAGTCAAACACGCATCTAAGTGAGGGTATATTCGTGACAAAGTTAAATAACAAATATCGTAATATTGAAATTCGAGCACCTCGTGGAACGACCTTAACCGCTAAAAGTTGGCTGACAGAAGCACCACTGCGCATGTTGATGAACAACCTCGATCCTGACGTGGCAGAAAATCCCCATGAGCTTGTGGTTTATGGTGGGATTGGTCGCGCAGCCCGTAACTGGCAATGCTATGACCAAATTATTGAATCCCTGAAACAGCTAGATAGCGACGAAACTCTGCTGGTGCAATCAGGGAAACCTGTCGGCGTATTCAAAACCCATGAAAATGCGCCTCGCGTATTAATCGCTAACTCTAACCTTGTACCACATTGGGCGAATTGGGAGCATTTCAATGAGTTGGATGCAAAAGGCTTAGCCATGTACGGTCAAATGACCGCAGGAAGCTGGATTTACATTGGTAGCCAAGGAATTGTTCAAGGCACCTACGAAACCTTCGTTGAAGCGGGACGCCAACATTACAATGGCGATCTCACTGGGCGTTGGGTATTAACCGCCGGTTTAGGTGGGATGGGTGGCGCACAGCCATTAGCGGCAACGTTAGCAGGGGCTTGCTCATTAAATATTGAGTGCCAGCAAAGCCGCATCGATTTCCGCTTAAGAACCCGTTATGTTGATGAACAAGCCACCGATCTGGATGACGCATTAGCGCGCATCAAAAAGTACACATCAGAAGGCAAAGCCGTTTCTATCGCACTGTGTGCTAACGCGGCTGAAGTTTTACCTGAAATGGTTCGCCGTGGCATTAAACCAGACATGATTACTGACCAAACCAGTGCTCATGACCCGCTCAATGGCTATCTGCCGATTGGTATGAGCTGGGATGAGTATCGCGAAAAGAGCGTGAAAGACCCACAAGGTACTGCGCTGGCGGCGAAAAAATCCATGGCGGAACATGTGAAAGCGATGTTGGCTTTCCAAGCCCAAGGTATTCCAACATTCGATTATGGTAACAATATTCGTCAAATGGCATTGGAAATGGGCGTTGAACATGCGTTCGATTTCCCTGGATTTGTTCCAGCCTATATTCGCCCACTATTTTGCCGCGGTGTTGGTCCATTCCGTTGGGTGGCGTTATCAGGGGATCCTGAAGATATCTATAAAACAGATGCCAAAGTGAAAGAATTACTGCCAGACGATAAACATTTGCATCGTTGGCTGGACATGGCGCGTGAGCGTATTAGTTTCCAAGGCTTACCAGCACGTATTTGCTGGGTTGGTTTGGGGGATCGTGCCAAGTTAGGTTTAGCGTTCAATGAAATGGTCAGAAGTGGCGAGGTCTCTGCACCGATTGTTATTGGTCGTGACCATTTAGATTCAGGCTCGGTAGCGAGTCCAAACCGTGAAACTGAAGCGATGAAAGATGGCTCGGATGCGGTGTCTGATTGGCCGTTACTCAACGCGCTATTAAATACGGCGAGCGGCGCGACATGGGTGTCATTACACCATGGTGGCGGTGTTGGAATGGGCTTCTCTCAACATTCTGGCGTAGTGATTGTCTGCGATGGTACAGATGCAGCGGCGGAGCGTATTGCTCGCGTACTGCACAATGACCCAGCGACAGGGGTGATGCGCCACGCGGATGCGGGCTATGACATCGCTATCGAATGCGCTAAAGAGAAAAACTTAAACCTACCTATGCTAAAAACACGTTAAGGAGTGCCATTGATGACTAAATTAACTATCCATCCGGGGAAAATGACACTCGACGAATTACGCGTTGTCTTCCAAAAGCCAGTGACCGTCACGTTAGATAAACATGCCCACAGCGTCATCGCCAAAAGCGTTGCGACTGTAAATCAAATCATTGCGGAAGATAAAACCGCGTATGGGATCAATACTGGGTTTGGTTTACTGGCTAACACCCGTATTGCCAGCAAAGATCTGCAATCTTTACAGCGTTCGATTGTGATGTCCCATGCGGCTGGTGTTGGTGAGCCACTGGACGATGATCTGGTTCGCTTGATTATGGTATTAAAGATAAACAGCCTTGCGCGTGGTTTCTCAGGTATTCGCTTAGAAGTCATTGAAGCGCTGATTGCACTGGTTAACGCACAAGTCTACCCGTATATTCCTGCAAAAGGGTCAGTGGGCGCATCGGGTGATTTAGCGCCGCTAGCACATATGAGCTTAATTCTGATTGGCGAAGGGCAGGCGCGTTTTGAAGGTCAATGGCTACCTGCGAAAAAAGCGTTAGAAAAAGCGGGCTTGAAACCATTAACTCTGGAAGCTAAAGAAGGTTTGGCACTCCTGAACGGCACTCAAACCTCAACCGCATTTGCGTTAAAAGGCTTGTTTGCGGCGGAAAATCTGCTGTTATCCGGCATTGTGTGTGGGGCGTTAAGCGTAGAAGCGACATTAGGCTCTCGCAAGCCATTTGATGCGCGAGTCCAAGAAGTTCGTGGTCAAAAAGGTCAAATCGATGTGGCTGCGTTGTTCCGCGATGTGTTATCGCCAACCAGCGAACTGTCCCAATCTCACGCAAATTGTTCGAAAGTCCAAGACCCGTATTCATTACGCTGTCAGCCTCAAGTGATGGGCGCGTGTTTAACGCAAATCCGTCAAGCGGCAGAAGTTATTTTAATTGAATCTAATGCGGTATCCGATAACCCGCTGGTGTTTACCGATAATGGCGACATTATTTCTGGTGGTAACTTCCATGCGGAGCCAGTTGCTATGGCGTCGGACAATATCGCGCTGGCATTAGCCGAAATAGGTGCATTATCAGAGCGACGCATTGCGATGTTGATGGACACGCACATGTCCCAATTACCGCCATTCTTAGTTAACAATGGTGGTGTGAACTCCGGCTTTATGATTGCACAGGTGACGGCAGCAGCATTAGCCAGTGAAAACAAAGCATTAGCGCATCCATCTAGCGTGGATAGCTTACCAACATCCGCCAACCAAGAAGACCACGTTTCCATGGCACCAGCAGCAGGTCGCCGTTTATGGGAAATGGCGAAAAACGTGACAGGCATTTTAGCCATTGAATGGTTATCTGCGTGTCAGGGAATGGATTTCCGCGACGGTTTGAAATCGAGCGAAAAACTGGAAAAAGCCCGTAAAACCCTGCGTGATAAAGTCGCGTATTACGATAAAGACCGTTATTTCGCACCGGATATCGAGGCGGCTATCTCGCTTATTGATCAGCATAAACTTGCCACGTTGTTTGCAGCAAACTCGGTTTTTCATTCATAAAAACTTATCGTTCATATACCGATAGTTCCTATAAGTAAGTGTTTTAGAAGCAGCCGACTATGTATCGGCTGCGAATTCTCTTCGAAACGACTGATAAAAATACGAAGGACACAACATGCAAAGCACATCACAACTTGCGCGTGGGCTTTCTGCGCGCCACATCCGATTTATGGCCCTCGGTTCAGCAATAGGAACGGGGTTATTCTATGGTTCAGCCAAAGCTATTGAGACTGCCGGTCCGGCCGTTTTACTGGCTTATATTATTGGGGGCGCCGCTGTTTTTATGGTGATGCGTGCTCTTGGTGAAATGGCGGTTCGTAGCCCATTGGCAGGGTCATTCTCCCAATATGCTAGCCACTATTTAGGTCCGCGAGCGGGCTTTTTCACAGGCTGGACGTATGTTTTTGAAATGCTAATTGTTTGCTTGGCTGACGTGACGGCATTTGGGGTCTATATGAAATTATGGTTCCCTGATGTGGCTCAGTGGATTTGGGTGCTCAGTATTATCTGCTTTATTGGTGCCATTAACCTGTGCCACGTAAAAACATTCGGCGAAATGGAATTTTGGTTGTCGATAGTTAAAGTGGGGGCGATTGTCGCGATGATCGTCGGCGGTGCTGCCATTATGATGTTTGGTTTTGGTCAAGCCTCTGAACATGCGGTTGGAGTATCAAACCTATTTGACCATGGCGGGTTTATGCCAAATGGCATAGGCGGGGTCATAGCCTCATTTGCGGTGGTGATGTTTGCCTTTGGTGGAATCGAAGTCATCGGGATCACGGCGAGCGAAGCCAAAAACCCAGAAGTGACCATTCCAAAAGCCATTAATGCGGTGCCTGTACGTATCTTACTGTTCTACGTATTAACGTTGTTTGTACTGATGTGCATCTACCCATGGAATCAAATTGGCCAAAATGGCAGCCCGTTTGTGCAGATTTTTGATAGTTTAGGCATTTCAGCTGCGGCGAATATCTTGAACGTGGTGGTGATCACCGCCGCCATCTCGGCAATTAATAGTGATATTTTTGGTGCCGGTCGCATGATGTACGGCATGGCTCATGAAGGGCAGGCGCCTAAATCATTCACTAAGTTAACCAAAAATGGGGTGCCATGGATGACGGTGTTAGTCATGGTGCTGGTGCTGTTTATTGGTGTGGTACTGAACTATCTGATCCCTGAAGATGTGTTCTTAGTGATCGCGTCGATTGCCACGTTTGCCACAATTTGGGTCTGGTTCATGATTTTATTGGCACAATTTGCGATGCGCCGTAAGATGACGCCAGAGCAAGTTCAGCAATTGAAATTCCCAGTACCGATGTGGCCAGTTGCGCCTATCCTTGCAATTGCCTTTATGGTGTTTATTTTCGGTGTATTAGGTTATTTCGAAAGTACTCGAATTGCGCTGTATGTGGGGATCGGTTGGTTGTTGTTACTCACTATTGCTTACGCAGTATGGGTGAAAAAACCGGAAGAAACCGAGAAAGAAGTCGAAGAATTAGCGTAACGTTTTTAATATCATGATAAACACTGCGCCCTTGATGAAAATCCGGGGCGCGGTTATTTTTAGCGCCAAAATGCGCAAACAAGTGCTTATCTGCGTATTTTCTTACATTAATCTGCTGATTTGTCTTTCACTTCGTGGCAAACTTTAGCCATTCAAATTTTCCCTTTTAATCCACAGGCAGGAGAATCCCTTCTTGGAAAAGATCTTCGTTGATGAAGCCGTCGCAGAACTTCATACCATTCAAGACATTTTACGTTGGACCATGAGCCGCTTTAATGCTGCCAACATTTATTATGGTCACGGCACCGATAACCCATGGGATGAAGCTTTACAGTTAGTTTTGCCAAGCCTGTATTTACCGCTGGATTTACCGGATGAGCTACTAACTTCGCGCCTGACTCCAACGGAGCGTCACCGCATTATTGAGCGTGTATTACGCCGCATCAATGATCGTATTCCAGTTGCCTATCTGACTAACAGTTCGTGGTTCTGTGGACATGAATTCTATGTGGATGAGCGAGTGCTGATCCCGCGTTCGCCAATTGGTGAACTGATTAACAACCATTTTGTGGGCTTATTATCTGATGAACCACAAACCATCCTCGACCTGTGTACGGGAAGTGGCTGCATTGCGATTGCCTGCGCCCATGAATTCCCTGAAGCCGAAGTGGATGCCGTGGATATCTCTACGGATGTCTTGGCTGTGACGGAGCAAAACATTGCGAATCATGGTTTAGAACACCGCGTGATCCCAATTCGTTCTGACCTATTCCGTGATATGCCAG
Source organism: Providencia sp. JGM181 (assembly GCF_018257375.1). NCBI lineage: Bacteria > Pseudomonadati > Pseudomonadota > Gammaproteobacteria > Enterobacterales > Morganellaceae > Providencia > Providencia sp. JGM181. Next base: position 5,579 of record NZ_JAERJY010000017.1, read on the forward strand.
ACGTTAAATATGACCTGATTGTCACCAATCCGCCGTATGTGGATGCTGAAGATATGGACGATCTGCCACAAGAGTTCCGTGTCGAGCCTGAGCTGGCGCTGGCGGCTGGTAGCGATGGTCTAAAACTGGTTCGCCGTATTCTCGCTAACGCTCCGCGCTTCTTAACTGAAGAGGGGATTCTGGTGTGCGAAGTGGGTAACAGCATGGTGCATCTGATTGACCAATATCCAGATATTCCATTTATCTGGTTAGATTTCGAATTTGGTGGTGACGGCGTGTTTATGTTAACCCGTGAACAGTTGGTGGAACATCACGAGCACTTTGCTCTTTATATTGATTAATATATTAATTAATAAAGAGTTGCGTTACTCGGCATAATCAAATAAAACATAATAATTACGCATAACATCATATTTCTTAACAAGTATAAGAATCGCAAGCAAATAGGAAACAGGGAATGGCTGGAAATTCAATTGGGCAACTGTTTCGTGTGACCACTTTTGGAGAGTCACACGGGCTAGCATTAGGCTGCATCGTTGACGGTGTTCCGCCGGGATTAGCACTGACCGAAGCAGATTTACAAATAGATTTAGACCGCCGCCGTCCAGGTACATCGCGCTATACCACTGCGCGCCGTGAACCTGACCAAGTAAAAATCCTATCGGGGGTTTTTAACGGTGTGACGACAGGCACCAGTATCGGTCTATTAATTGAAAATACCGATCAACGTTCCCAAGATTATGGTGCGATTAAAGACGTGTTCCGCCCAGGGCATGCCGATTACACATATGAACAGAAATATGGTCTGCGCGATTATCGTGGTGGCGGTCGTTCATCTGCCCGTGAAACCGCGATGCGTGTTGCTGCGGGGGCGATTGCTAAGAAATACTTGCAAGAAAAATTTGGCATTCAAATTCGTGCATGTCTGACCCAAATGGGCAGCGTGGAGTGTGAAATCAAAGATTGGTCGATTGTCGAAGAAAACCCATTCTTCTGCCCTGATCCAAGCAAATTGGATGCCCTTGATGAGCTGTTACGTGGCTTGAAAAAAGAGGGGGATTCCATTGGTGCGAAAGTCACCGTTGTGGCTGAGAACGTTCCCGCTGGTTTAGGCGAGCCAGTTTTTGACCGCTTAGATGCCGATATCGCTCATGCACTGATGAGCATTAATGCAGTAAAAGGTGTAGAAATTGGCGATGGTTTTGGTGTGGTGAGCTTAAAAGGCAGTGAAAACCGCGATGAAATCACCCGCCACGGTTTTACATCTAACCATGCTGGTGGAATTTTAGGGGGCATTAGCAGCAGCCAGCCGATTATTGCCCATATCGCGATGAAACCGACTTCCAGTATTACGGTGTCAGGAAAAACCTTGAACCGTGATGGTGAAGAGGTTGAGATGATCACCAAAGGTCGCCACGACCCTTGTGTGGGCATTCGCGCAGTACCTATCGCGGAAGCCATGATGGCGATTGTGCTGATGGATCACTTCTTGCGTCACCGCGGACAGTGTGCGGATGTTGTGCCAGCCGTGGCGCCATTCGAATAAGTCATTGACGTTTTTCAGTGGATATTCTTGCTTGGCAAGGGTATCCACTGTGAGTTAAAGGTTAGGATGAAACCTCGATTATAATCCATCCGGGCTGTGATATTGCTTAACTTTCAATAAGATAATCAATAAATAACAAATCTGCATCGTGATAGTTTACTTATCTGGAATGTGAAATGGATTGGCTTACCGCCGTTGCGCCTGAAGTTTACGCTCTGCTGTTTTTTGTCGCTCTACTTGCCGGTTTTATTGACTCTATCGCTGGGGGCGGTGGTTTACTGACCATTCCTGCGCTACTTTCTGTGGGGATCACCCCTGTCGAAACCTTGGCGACCAATAAATTACAAGCCATTGGCGGTTCATTCTCTGCCACACTCTATTTTGCAAGACGTAAAGCCATTAATTTGCGAGAGCAAATTTTCCCGGTGGTCATGACCATAATAGGGGCAATGCTCGGGGCAATTTTAATTCAATCCATCGATACCGCATTTTTGAAGCAGCTGTTACCTGTAATGGTCATCTGCGTCGGGCTCTATTTCTTACTCACACCCTCTTTGGGTGTGCAAGATAGACCTCAGCGTGTCAGTATGCCAATCTTTGGAGTTGCTGCGGGGATGAGTATTGGTTTTTATGATGGGGCATTTGGACCAGGAACTGGCTCATTTTTAGCGCTCGCTTATGTCCTGCTATTAGGGTATAACCTCGCCAAAGCTACCGCCCATGCAAAATTGTTAAATTTCGCCTCCAATTTTGGATCTTTGATCTTTTTTATTATCGGAGGTCATGTTCTTTGGGTGCTCGGTTTTGTTATGCTTGCCGGCCAAATGGTTGGTGCGAGACTTGGCGCTCGCTTAGTGTTAACCAAAGGACAAAAACTTATCAGGCCGATGATCGTCGTGATTTCACTCTTAATGAGTATTAAGCTGTTAAATGACAGCCACGGTGACGAGATTAAAGCTTGGTTTCTCACATTATTTTAAGATGATTTAAGCGTTCCATGACCCAACATCATTATCAGCAACTTATTGATATTTTCGAACAGTGTTTCGGCGAAGAGTACAATACCAAATTGGTAAAAGGGGACGACGAGCCTGTCTATTTACCTGCCGATGACACCACACCATACAACCAAATTGTGTTTGCACATGGCTTTTTTACCAGTGCACTCCATGAAATTTCTCACTGGTGCATTGCGGGGGAAAAACGCCGCCAGCAAGTGGATTACGGTTATTGGTACTGCCCAGATGGTCGCGATGAAAAAACTCAGTGTGACTTTGAAGTGGTCGAAATCAAACCTCAAGCATTGGATTGGTTTTTCTGTGTGGCAACAGGTATCCCATTTAATGTGAGTTGCGACAACTTGGAAGGGGATTTTGAACCTGACCGTATCGCCTTTATGCGCAAAGTGCATGGTCAAGTGATGGAGTACCTCGAAAAAGGTATCCCAGAGAGACCGCTGCGCTTTATTAATGCGTTACAATCGTTTTACAATACACCCCCACTTTGCGCGGAACTGTTTCCTTATCCGGAAGATATTTTCGCCTAATAGAATCACTCACTACAGTAAGGATTAAGCATGCTTGCGGATTTTGAAACACGCATACTGACAAAAATTGATGATATGGTTGAACACGCCAGTGATGATGAGCTGTTTGCTGGTGGCTATCTGCGTGGTCACTTAACCCTTGCTGTAGCAGAGCTGGAAGAAGAGAACGAAACCAGTGTTGATGCACTGTATCAGCGCGTTGAGCTGAGCATCCAAAACGCTATCAAAGCCGGTGAATTGACCCCACCAGACCAAGTTTTGGTGCTGGGTATGTGGAAAACACTGTTAGATACCGTGCGTTAGTTTTATGAATTCTATTGACTGCATGTATTCCATTCGATTAGCAACCCATGAAGATGCCCAATTCTTGCCTGAGGTAGAAGCGTCAGCGGGACAGACTTTTGCCGGGCATCCTAAGTTTGATTGGATTGCCCAAGGTGAAGTTCAACCGGAAGAAAACCACGTTGAGTGTATTGCGAATGGCTTAGAGTGGCTCGCGGTGGATAATCATGATCAGCCCGTTGGCTTTATTATGGCGGAGCATTTGAGCGATAGCCTGCATATTGTGGAGCTTTCAGTTCAGCAGTCAGCGCAAGGGCAGGGCTTAGGTAAGCGGCTTATTCAGCAGGTTATTGAGTTCGCTCAGTCCCAACAGATTGGTCAGGTTACACTAACCACATTTCGTGATATTCCGTGGAATGCGCCGTATTATCAGCGCCTTGGTTTTTCGATAATGGAAGAGGCGCAATTGACGCGCGAATTACAAGATATCTTGCAACACGAAGTGGATGCAGGGTTTCAAGCGGTTGATCGCTGCGCTATGCGGTTGAGCGTGAATTAATCTCAATATTGCTTCGTTCTGAGGGCTTCCAAATGGAAGCCCTCTTTTGTTCACGCCTCTTTCGTGGTGATTGGACGTCCCGCAAGCAGTTTTCTCACCCAAAAACGATTTGGATGTAATGCGGCAAGCACGTCATCGTCGGCAGGCATCGGCTCGTCAAAAATTTGTGCCGCGAGGATTTCAGCACACAGTGGAGCAGTGGAAAGCCCTCGTGCTCCTAATGCTCCGAACACAAACAGATTAGGATAGGCTGGAGAGGGTTCAACAGATTGTTGACGGTGAAGTTGCTCAGGTAAATCCGTATATTGCTGCATCAGGGCATCGAAGTCAGGAACATTACCAAGTAGCGGCATATGGTCGCGGATCACGCAGCGGATCCCTTGACGTGATTGCTGGTCGGAGATATTCACCTGCGACGTCCAATCCACATCCGGTAGGCTGGTGAGCAGCTTTTGCAGATTTTCTTGCTGCTCTTCCTCGGAGTATTCAAGGCTCAAATTATCTCGTTGGTAGCTAGCTCCCAAGCAGTGATGCTGATTTGTGGCATCTTCTGGCGTCATATAACCTTCGAAGCACAGCACGGTTTTTAATTTTTGCAATGTGGGGTTAGTCGGGATGTGGCTGACTTGGCCGCGTACAGGGGTGATAGGCAAGTTTTTCGTTTGCTCAAACTGATTCAATAAATGACCATTGGCAATCACCACGGTTTGATGGTGAGCCGTTTGATGTTTATCGAATGTCAGTTCCCAGCCGTTTTCTGAATGCTGTAAGTTGGTGACTGACAGACCAAAGTGGAAATTAACCCCTTGTTCAGCGAGTTCTTGCGCTAAGCTTTCGCATAATTGCGCAGGGCATAGCCAGCCGCCAGTGGGGTAATAAATACCTCGATGATTGACATCTACTCCGCTGAGTTCACTGAGTTGTTGCCTATCTTTGCCAATTGCAAACTCTTCTGGCCATTCGGTTTGCAGCATGTTGTCGATTTTTTTGGTTGATTTAGGGTTATATGCCATTTGGCTTACCCCGCACCATTGTCCATTAAATTCGATACCTTGCGCGCTAAGTTGCTGATAAAAGCGAGTTGCAAACGGGAAACCACTAACAAAAAAGCGTTCTAGGGCATTATCGTTCCCAGTCAATAGAGGGTAGACTGCGCCTTGGCGGTTTCCAGACGCGTTTTGCGCGACTTGCTGGTCTTGACAATAAATCGTGACATTCGCTCCGCGTTTTTTGAGTGAACGGGCTAAGGCGAGGGTGGCAATTCCACCACCAATAATTGCGATATCATCCGTATGGGATGCGGATTGACGCGCAAACCAAGGTGCCATCGGGCGAATCAGATTATTTTCTAATACCCCTGTTAGCATTTGACGCTTCTGACCAAATCCTTTGGTCTTCATGATAGTAAAGCCCGCTTGTTGTAATCCACGTTTGACAAATCCGGCTACCGTAAAGGTGGCAAATGTGCCGCCTTTACGCGCAAATTTTGCCATTGCAGCGAACAACTGTTCGCTCCACATCTGCGGATTTTTGGACGGTGCAAAACCATCTAAAAACCACGCATCTATCTTATTGTTTAAATTGTCATTAAGTATGGATACTTGCGTATTTACATCACCAATCCATAAATCGAGGGTGATCAAGCCGTTTTCTAAAATAATTCGATGGTTGCCGGGTAGGGCGGGTGGCCACTGTTCACATAATTGCTCTGAGAGCTCAGCTAATTCAGGCCAACAACGGTGCGCGGCGATTAAATCAGCTTTTGATAACGGGTATTTTTCAAAACTAATAAAATGTAATCGTTGTAATTTTGCATTGGGGTTTTCGGCTTTGAATTGGTTGAAGACTTGCCATAAAGCGAGAAAATTCAACCCAGTACCAAATCCTGTCTCGGCAATCACACAAGTTTCATCTTGGTGTGTTAGAAATCGCTGTGGAAAATGGTTTCCCTGCAAAAACACATGGCGACTCTCTTCTAAGCCATTTTGGTTAGAAAAATAGATGTCTTCAAACTGTTCTGAAATCGGTGTGCCTTCCTCATTCCAACTGAGGTGAGCGGTTTGTACAGCTGTCTTTTTCACGTTTAAGCCCGTTATTGCAAAATCATATTCAAATTCTAACGCTGATATCACTGTAAGGCTACCGTCACATAAAAGCCTTATTTGTGTCATGATAAAAAAAATACAAATATTTACCCTGATCGGACTTGTTCAGCGTACAAGTGTAAGCTAAAGTGACACCTGTAATCCCGTAATCATATAATTATAGACATGAGGTAACGAATGAAGCGTGCAGTCATAACTGGCCTAGGTATTGTTTCCAGCATTGGTAATAACCAGGAAGAAGTACTGGCTTCTCTGAAGGAAGGTCGTTCCGGGATCACTTTCTCAGAAGAATTTAAAGAGGCAGGGCTGCGTAGCCATGTCTGGGGTGATGTAAAGCTGGATACTGAAGGTCTGATTGACCGTAAAGTCCGCCGTTTCATGAGTGATTGCTCTGTCTATGCTTACCTGTCAATGGAACAGGCGATTAAAGATTCAGGTTTAGCGGAAGACCAAGTGTCTAACCTGCGTACGGGTGTTGTTGTTGGCTCTGGTGGTGGTTCTCCACGTAACCAAGTCGCAGGTTCTGACGGTATGCGTGCGAAAGGTCTGCGTGGTGTGGGTCCATATATGGTGACTCGCGCAATGGCTTCCGGTATCTCTGCTTGCTTAGCAACACCGTTCAAAATCAAAGGCGTTAACTACTCAATCAGCTCTGCATGTTCAACGTCCGCACACTGTATTGGTCACGCAGTTGAGCTGATCCAACTGGGCAAACAAGATGTTGTGTTCGCGGGTGGTGGTGAAGAACTGAGCTGGGAAATGACGTGTGAGTTCGATGCAATGGGTGCGCTGTCGACTAAGTACAACGAAACTCCATCGAAAGCATCAAGAACTTATGACCAAGACCGTGATGGTTTCGTTATTGCAGGCGGCGGCGGTATCGTCGTGGTTGAAGAGTTAGAGCACGCATTAGCACGTGGCGCACACATTTATGCAGAAGTGGTTGGCTACGGCGCAACATCTGACGGTGCTGACATGGTGGCTCCATCGGGCGAAGGCGCAGTGCGTTGTATGCAAATGGCAATGCACGGTGTTGATAAAATCGATTACATCAACACACACGGCACTTCAACACCAGTCGGTGATACTAAAGAGTTAGAAGCTATCCAAGAAGTGTTTGGTCATGATTGCCCTGCACTTTCTGCAACCAAAGCGATGACAGGTCACTCTTTAGGTGCAGCAGGCGTTCAAGAAGCGATTTATAGCTTGCTGATGTTAGAGCATGGCTTTATTGCGCCAAGCATCAACGTTGAGAATTTAGATGAGAAAGCGAAAGGCTTGAACATCATCACCAAACCAACTAAGCAAGCGCTGAACACAGTGATGTCTAACAGCTTCGGTTTCGGTGGTACTAACGCAACGTTAGTGATGAGCAAATACAAAGCGTAAGTTTCATTCACTGAAATGCACTAAATAGAAAGCGAGGGCTAAGGCTCTCGCTTTTTTTATGGCTCAATTATTGCCGCCACCATCATCATTTTATTAAATTACCGTAATGAAAATAGTGCCATGATATCGACTCAAATATTCATTCACTTTGAGGAATTAAAATGAACATAACTCGATTTAATATGGCGGTTTTAAAGCAGGATATTAAGATTTTAGGCACCTTAGTCGTTAACTACATTCGCAGTAAATTTAGTGCGTTGTTAAAAACTGTGCGTAATGTTGACATGCCATTTCCATTGCATAAAGAAAAGGTGCTACAAAGGCTGGATGTAGATATCCCAGAAGAGGTGATAGCCGAGAAACTGGATTTTCATGATACTAAATTACATACATTGAGACGGGAAGCCGATCAAAAAGAAAAACAGCGACAGCAAGCTGAAATCATAGGAGAAAATGGCATTAAATAGCTCGTCATTTCTTATCGCTATTTAAGGTTATCAGAATTATCCACGGGTCTTTTATTGCCAAATTGTTTATAAATGCATGACACAGCATTTAATCAAAAAGAAAGGTAAAAAAGATGGCGTATTGGACGGCGAAAAGTGTTCCAGAATTAGCAGGATTAGAGAGAAAAGAGCAAGGACGCCTATTTCGTCAATGCCTGAAAGAAGGTAAAAAACGCATGGGCGCGAAATATTGGAAGCTCACAGGACTCGCGGTTTTACTTTCCGCTGTATTAGCCTTTATGTTGTTTTTCTTTGGTTTCTTTTCCGGTGGTTTTCTAGGCGGCGCATTGTTAGGCGGTATGATCGGTGCCTTGTTTGTCTTTATTGTACAAACACCAACCATTGATGTGGGTCGCGAATGGTTACGCGAGCAGGGATACCCGAAATCAGAAAATCAGTGAGCTAGTAAACAAAAAAAGCCCCATTTTCATGGGGCTAAGTCTTTCAGTCATAACGTACAGTAAGGAATTACGCTTGAGCGGTTTGACGGAGACGTTTGCGAATAAGCTTCACAATCGGTGGTAACACTAGCACCAGCACCGCCAGAATTAATAAGCTCTTAGAAATCGTACTGCTCCACAGAATATTGAAATCCCCATTACTGATAGACAACGAGCGGCGCAGGTTTTGCTCTAACATTTCACCTAAAACAAACCCGAGGATCAGCGGAGATAGCGGGAAATTCATCTTCCGCAAGATATAGCCGAATACCCCAAGCCCCATCATTAGTAGCAGGTCAAAAGTGGTACTGTGTACGGCGTAAACGCCCACCGCAGAGACACAAGCAATCGCAGGGACTAAGAACCACAATGGCACGGTGAGCATTCGCGTGAATAGGCCGATCAGTGGAATATTCATCACTAGCAACACAACGTTAGCAATCAGCAGTGCGGCAATTAATCCCCAAACGATATGTGGCTGTTCAGTAAACATTCCCGGACCCGGAGTGATGTTATACAGGGTCAGTGCCCCCATCATTACTGCCGTCGTGCCTGAACCCGGAACACCGAGGGTTAACATCGGAATAAATGACCCACAGGCAGAGGCGTTATTGGCGGCTTCAGGTGCCGCGACACCGCGAACATCCCCTTCACCAAATGTCCCTTTATCGCCCGCAATTTTTTTCTCGGTCATATAGGTGATGGCGCTAGCGATAGTCGCCCCCGCACCCGGTAAAATCCCCACAAAAAAGCCAATAAATGAGGAGCGTAATGTTGGACCCGCACAGGCCTTGGCTTCTTTCTTGCTAAATAACATTCGACCCGTTTTGCGGATCAATCCTTGTCCTGTTGCCGTACTTTCTAGCATGAGTAATATTTCACTGACAGAGAACAGACCAATAACCACGACGATAAACTGAACGCCATCGGATAGGTTAACGCTGTCAAAGGTAAAGCGGTATTCCCCAGAGTTGGCATCGACACCGACGGTTGCTAGCGCCAAACCAATCAACGCTGCGAGTAGCGATTTGACGGGGTTTTGGCTCATCATGCTGCCTAAACATGCGATAGCAAAAACCATCAATGCGAAATATTCAGCTGGACCAAAGGCGAGTGACCATTGTGCCAGTAAAGGTGCAAATAAAATGATCCCAACAATCGCAATTGTGGAACCGATAAATGAACTGACGGCAGAAATCGAGAGCGCGATACCGCCTTGACCTTGCTTCGCCATCGGATAACCATCTAACGTGGTCATGATCGCCGCGGCGTCACCGGGAACGTTCAATAGGATGGCGGAAATTCGCCCTCCATACTCACAGCCTAAATAAACGGTTGCCAACAAAATTAGGGCAGATTCAGCTGGTAACTTTAGTGCAAATGCCAATGGCAATAGAATTGCGACACCGTTAATTGGGCCAAGACCCGGTAACATACCGACAATGGTGCCGATAAAGCAGCCAATCAGCCCGATCATAATGTTTTGAGGGATCAGCGCGACCTCAAAGCCTTGAGATAAATACATCCACGTTTCCATACTTTCTCCTTAGCTAAAAAGCTCGCCGATTGGCAATGTCACATCGAGTAATCGGTCAAAGGCATAGAATAGGGAAATTCCTAGGATTGGACCGGAAATCAGGGCGGCTATCGGGGTTGCACCAAATAACAGGGCAACGCTGATGGTCAACAAAGTGGTCGATAATGGAAATCCTAACCACTCAAACGCCCATGCATAAATAACTAATGCAATGATTAACAAGACTAAACGGCGCAAGACATAGGGCTTTGGCCATTCAACCGCTTCTTGGCGACCCAGCAGGAGTGCGAGTGCGCACAGGGTCATTAATGACAGTATGGCTATCGGGAAGGGGCGGGGGCCTAGTGGTTCATAGGTAAACTCACTTTGGATGCCCCAGCCGATGTACAGCCCGATCCCACACAGTATTAGCCAGACTATGGCAAATATTCGTTGGCTCATGGTGACTCCGTTATTTCGCTAACCCGAAGGAACGCGCTTGCTCACGGTAGTTCTCAACTTCTTTTTTCACGTAAGCGTCCAGTTCTGAGCCCGATAAGTTGTATTCAAACAAGCCACGTAATTCACGCTGCTTTTTAAATTCGTCGGTTTGTTGTAATTTTTGGAAGGCTTCAACCCATTGATTGTAATCCGCATCGGATACTTTGGGTCCCATGTAGAATCCGCGAATGATTGGCCAAACTATGTCATAGCCTTGCTCTTTAGCGGTTGGGATATTAGCGAGCCCATCCGGTAGGCGTTTATCCGCATATACCGCTAGGATGCGGATTTTTCCGTCACTGATATAGGGTGTCATTTCACTGATATCACCGGAGATCACTTGGATGTGGTTGCCTAACAGGGCTGTCAGTGTTTCGCCACCGCCTTCGAAAGCAACATAGCGCATTTTTCGTGGGTCTAAATCGATCGCTTTGGCGAGCAACGCCGTTTTCATCCAATCTTGGCTACCGATGGAGCCACCAGCACCGAAGACAATGCTGTTTGGATCTTTTTTGAAGGCGTCCATCAGTTCGCCTAAGGTTTTATAAGGGGAGTCTGCACGCACGGCAATCATGCCATAGTCACTGCCAACACTCGCTAGCCAGCGAACATCATTTTCGTTGTAACGACCAAATTTACCTTGTGCAAGGTTGAGTAAGGATCCACCAGAGAATGCGACGATGGTTCCCGGCTCAGCTGGGCGTTGAGCCACAATGGCATTGTAGGCAACGGCACCAATTCCACCTGGCATGTATGTCACACGCATCGGTTTTTCGATTTCTTTGGTTTCCAGCATGGAGACTTGAACGAGTTTACAGGTTAAGTCAAAGCCACCGCCAGGTTTGGCTGGGGCAATACATTCGGTTCTTTCGGGTAACGCCATTGCTTGGTTAACGCCAACTAAAAAAATTGCTGCAGCTAAGGTATTGATTGTGAAATTCTTCATGCTTCATTCCTCACTAGACAATAATTAAGTTACTTGGTTGTTGTTGGTTATGTCGTTATGGATCTACCGTTGTAGATGAATATGTTTTTGTAGATAAATAACTGTGGGCGATGTTTGCTCGCCACTCATCATTGTATTGAGAACCTTTCATTTACCTTTCATTAACAAATAAAATTATTTTTATGTGATACATATCAGATTGTTTTATATTTTCGCTTCTTAAATTTGTTAATTTAATGTTAATTTCTATCTGTGGCAGCAGGTTAACGAAGGATTGTTGTGATAGCTTCGGTAAAAATCATGTTTAACACTTTTCATTCATCCGAGAGAGTGCCAACTTATACGCATAAATAATCATAATGAGTGGGCGACTAATGAGAATGTTATTGGTTGAAGATCATGACGAGTTGTCACTGTGGTTACAGAAAGCCTTAACGGCATCGGGATTTGCTGTGGACATCGCCAGTGATGGTTACATCGCCGATCAGCTATTACAAACCGAGAATTACTCGTTGGTGGTCTTGGATGTTTCATTACCACGAATGAGTGGTTTAGATGTATTAGCCCAGATGCGCAAGCGGCATCAAGAAACGCCTGTTCTGCTATTAACGGCGAATTCAGATGTGGCCGACCGTGTGAAAGGGCTGAATGCAGGGGCGGATGATTACCTGACTAAACCTTTTGATATCGCGGAATTAGAGGCTCGAGTACGGGCGCTGTTGCGCCGTAGTCACGGGAATGTGAATAGCGACCAGTGTTTTGGTGATCTCTGTTTTCATGATGACGGTTATTTTTCACTGAAGGCGGAGCCATTAGGTTTAACCCCGCGAGAATACGCGGTATTGAATATGCTTTTTCATCGTAGAGGGCGACCTGTTTCAAAAACACAATTATTTGAACAGGTATTTTCGCTGTCCGATGAAGCCAATTTACAAAGTATTGAATTGTATGTGCATCGGGTTCGCAAAAAACTCGCGGGTTCAGATATCAATATCAATACTTTACGCGGATTGGGATACCGATTAGAGCAGTGTAGTGTATGAAATTAGTCTCTCATCCACGCTCTCTCTTTCATCAGTTGCTGCTGTTTTTCGGTATCCCCCTCATTTTGTTGGGAAGTTTCTCCGTTTATACCCACTATTACAGCGCTAAAAACGCCGCTAACCTCGCCTATGACCGGACATTACTGGCGTCGGCGAGAACGGTGGCGGAGCGATTACAAGTTGTGGATGAACATCTTTCCGTGAATGTGCCTTACGTGGTACTCGATAGCTTTGAACTGAACAATAATGATCGTCTGTTTTATCAAGTCATCGCTCCTCATGGGGAGACCATTTCTGGCTATGATGACCTACCGCCAATCCCCCCTTACTGGATGCGCTCTCAACATTACACGGCCTTAGTCTACTTTTATGATGCGGAATATATGGGGCTTCCCATTCGCGTAGCGACCTTTTTCCAACCGATTAATGAAGGTGGGATCCAAGGCATGGTGGAGATCCGCGTCGCTGAAACGGTGTATGCTCGGCAAGATTTTGCCAATCAATTGCTGATCTCGGCTTTGATGAGCCAAGGTACTGTGGTGGTTGTGACGCTGATATTGGCGTATTTGCTATTACGTAAGTTATTAACACCGTTGAAAAAACTTTCTAATCTTATGTTGGGTCGTGCCGCGAATGACCTAACTCCAATCCCGAATGTGTTGCCATGGTCAGAACTTTCGCCTCTGGTGGATGCATTGAACCGCTATGTGGAGCGATTAAGGCGTATGTTAAAACGCCAAGAGCGTTTCAGTGCAGACGCTTCCCATCAATTAAAAACCCCGTTAGCCGTATTAAAAACTCAAGTTTCGGTGGCTCTTAATAGCGATGATGAGCAACAGAAACAGCAAAGTTTGCAGGCGATTAATAAAACTTTGGATAACACCATTGTATTAACTGATCGGTTATTGCAGCTTGCCCGTTTAAAAGAACACGAAAAAGAGGCGATCAGGCTTTATCGTGCAGTTAATTTGGTCGAAATTGTTCAGCAAGTCTGTTTTACCCGCTTAGGGCAATCCGAAAGTAAGCAGATTGATTTAGGCTATGAGGGGCTAGAACATTGTTGGGTGAAAGGGGATGCTATTTTGCTGGCGGAAATGTGCGCGAACTTAATCGATAATGCGATTAAATATACCCCAGAGAAGGGGGTTGTCACGGTACGTATTATTGCAGATGAAAGTCATAAGTCGATGACCAAGTTGGAAATTGAAGACTCAGGGCCCGGTATTGAAAATAAATATATTCACCGCTCATTAAAAGCCTTCATGCGCTTGAATAATGCCAAAGGGCTGGAAGGTTCAGGGCTGGGCTTGGCGCTTGTGAAAGATATCGCCAGTTATCACGGCTCAGAATTACAGCTGTTAAAGAGTGAGCATCTCGGTGGGCTGTTGGTGCGTATTACGTTGAAAGCGAGCCGGGCGCCGAAGAAAGCTTAGTGGGTACTCTGTTATTACCTAGTTGCACCTAAAAACGGTCATTATCTAATTTGCACACCTTTTTAGGTGCAGTTTAGTCTGTGTAATTGGCGAAAATAAACAAAACCCCATAACCTTGAAGTAGATTTATGGGGCTTTTAATCAATCGACCTATTAATATGACTTACTGACAAGTATCTTCTTCTAACGCTTTTTTCTTGCGGGAAAATACTTGAGTGAGCGGGGTACGCAGCTGTTGAGCTAACATCACACCGAGTAACACGATACCGCCCCCAATTAAGTGGTAACTCTTTAACTCTTCCCCAAGGGTGAATACCGCGATAATGGCAGTAAATACCGGCGCGAGGTTCATAAAGATAGAGGTGGTATTGGCGCCTAAACGCAGTACACCTTGGATCCACATTGCTGGAGCCAGAATCGATGCGGCAATCCCTGCGAATAAAACTAACCCGATATTATTGCTGTTAAGGCTCACATCATCCGCCATCAAGAAGTTTGGAATTAATAATAAAACCCCAAAGAAGACTTGTACGTACAGTGAATCCCAACTCGATAGCTGAATAGACCAACGCTTAGTTAATACCCCGTACAGGGCATAAGCGGCGGAAGCGACGATCATCAGCAATTCGCCTTGACCCAGTCCATTATCAAGTAATGAACTTGGGTTCCCTTGGCTGACTAACCAAGCCAATCCAAACAGAGACAGAACGGAACCAACAACAATCCCAACGGTTGGGATCACCCTCAAAACAAAAATACTGATCACCACAGTTAATAGCGGAATAAATGAGTTCATAACACCCATAAATGTCGCGCTTACCGTATGTGCGGCATAGTAAGCTAAACTTTGATACAGCATCATCCCCAAAGCACCTAAGATGGCCAGTTGCCACCAATGTTGTTTAACCACTTTGGCATTGCGCAGTACCGAGCGCAGAACAAAGGGGGTCATGACTAAAAATGCCAGAGCCCAGCGATAAAATGAAATAGCAGCAGGGTCAATTGCCGTTGCAGCGGCTTTGTTGACGATGGCATTTATGGACCATAATAAAACCGCGGTCAGCGGAAACAGGAAATATTTCATTAACAACGTTCTCCCTAATCAGTCACAGGAGTATACATCTGTCCGAAATATTATATATACTGATATTCAGACAATCGATAACGCTTTTCAGACAGCCTATGAATAATTTAAAAAGTGATGTTCTGCAAATTAACGAATGCAATATTATTGAGCCTGAATTTATTGCCTTGCGTCATGAACAAATCAACCAGCAAACCGAATACAAATCCCACTCCCATACCTTTGGCCAGTTGTTGTATGTGGTTTGCGGAATTATGGAAATGGAAGTGGAAGGTAAGCATTATATGGCGCCGCCAGAGTTTTGCATCTGGATCCCTGCCAATACCCAACATGCAAGTTTTAATAAGCAGAGTGTTAAATTTCGGATTATTGATTTTGCCCAAGCCTATACGCCGAGACTTGCGAGTAGGGCCTGTGTTGTACGATTAAGCTCCATTTTCCATACGATCATGACGGATATGTATCAACGGGGCATTGTTCAGCCCGAAACTGAGCAGGATATTCGTTTGGGGGAGGTATTGATTGACCAATTTGCTATTTCGCCATGCCAAGATACCTATTTACCCACCAGCAAAGATAAATTGTTAGCACCGATTTTAGCGGAGTTACAGCAAGATCCTGCGGATAATACAACGCTTGCCCAGTGGGCAAAGCGGGCTTATACCTCGGAGCGAACGTTATCTCGCCGTTGCCAACAAGAATTAGGCATGTCATTCAGCGAGTGGCGTCAGCGACTGCGTTACTTGCATGCAGTGGCAGGGCTGGATAAAGGTAAAAGTGTTCACGAAGTTGCTTTGGATGTGGGGTACAGTTCGGCGTCTGCATTTATTGCAATGTTCCAACAAATATCAGGGGTCACTCCAGACCGGTTTCGGATGAAAGAGCTGACCCCATAGCAGCAGAAAAATCAATATACATAATCGTATTTGATATTAGCGTGGTAGTTGTACACGCTATCTTTCCCGCCTTGTTCATCTTTAATTAATGTGGTGATATTTTTTTCCGCGTCGGTGCATCTTCCGAACGTATTCCAGCTTTTACAGGCCGTCACGGTTGTTTCGGTGGTAAAAAATTCTTCAATAGTTTTTTCGGTTAACAGTCTGTCATCATCATAGGTAAACTCTTTGACGGTTGAGTCAGACTGCATGCGAGTTAAGCGATTTTTCGCATCATAGAAGAAGGCTGTTTTCACACTATCATTTTCTAGCGTACTGACTCGGTTGGATTCAGACAATCGACCCTTATCATCAGTTAAAAAAGTGGTGACAGCTCTCGTTAACATGCGCTCTTTGTCGAGCGTCGTTGTATAAGAAGAATCTTTGGCTTCGGTTATTTTTCCATTCTGATCAGTGAAAAACTTCCCGTTCATTTTTTGCTGCAAGATGGTTTTTTCAACATTATCTTGATTAATAACGGACAGTTTAAATGCGGATTTGTAGTCCCAACTGTGACCATTTTTTTTCATGCTCATATCAATGGATTTGACGGTCACGCTGTCGTGGATACTGAATTTGATAACTTCATGACCCGTTAACTCGATTAAGGCTCCACAATCATCAAACTTCGTTTGAACCGTATTGTTAATATAATCATCTTGGCTGGTGGTGTGTAAATTCATCTCTTTTAACGAGTCGTTAAATGGGCGCTCTTGGGCAAAGATGAAATTATTAAAGTTGTTGGCGGCAATGGTGTCCGCCGAGCAGTTTTGCTCGCCAGCATAGGCATAAAACGAGCACATTAGGGGGAGCGACAGTAATACTTTTTTCACAATCAATATGCCTTTCAAAATAAACGCCTTCCTGAAAAATGAATAGTTTTTAATGTGGTTTTGCTGATTAAACATGAAATCGTTCAGATTAGGTAGTCAGACTCATCTGTAAGTTTGTTTAATAAAAAGAAAAATTAAATGTCACCGATTAGACTATTAATTTCAACCAAAAGCATTGTTATGTAAATGATTCAGCCTATCGACGATTTGGAGTATAGTGTGGCAGCCAAATCGGGCATGACACACATTCTATTGGGACGAATTCCGTGAAAATTTTGGTTGATGAAAACATGCCATATGCTCAAACACTATTTAGTGAGCTAGGCGAAGTTAAAGCAGTACCAGGGCGCCCAGTGCCAGAACAGGAACTGACTGATGCAGATGCATTAATGGTGCGCTCAATTACCAAAGTAAATAAATCATTACTGAGCAATACGCCAGTAAAATTCGTCGGTACGGCAACAGCAGGGTTTGACCATGTTGATACCCAGTGGCTTGCCGAGGCCAATATTGGATTTTCTTCAGCGCCGGGGTGCAATGCCATTGCTGTCGTTGAGTATGTTTTTTCTGCATTACTGATGCTGGCGGAACGCGATAACTTTGATTTGCGCGATAAAACCGTGGGGATAGTGGGTGTTGGTAATGTGGGAGGGCGTTTGTATAAACGTCTGCAAGCGTGGGGCGTGAATACCGTATTATGTGACCCTCCTCGAGCAGATAAAGGTGACCAAGAAGTTTTTGTTCCATTCGATTCGCTACTGGAGCAGGCTGACATTTTAACCTTCCATACGCCGCTCAATATGGAGGGCGAATATTCGACTTTCCACTTAATGGATGAGTCTCGACTAGCCAATCTACGTGACGGCACCATTTTGGTGAATGCAAGTCGTGGTGAAGTGGTGGACAACCAAGCGCTATTACAGTTGCTTGAGCAAGGTAAACCGCTGAGTGTGGTATTGGATGTGTGGGAGCCTGAGCCTGATCTGGATACAGAATTACTGGCGTATGTGGATATCGGTACACCGCATATTGCAGGCTATACTTTAGAAGGTAAAGCACGAGGAACAACCCAAGTCTTTGAAGCTTATTGCGAATTCCTAGGTAAGCCTACTAATGTATCTCTGGCATCGCTGTTACCGAAACCGGATATCGACTGCATTAATTTCAATGGTAAATTAACGCAAAGCCAGCTCAAAAGATTAGTGCATCTCGTGTATGATGTGCGCCGTGATGATGCATCACTGCGCGCAGTGGCTGGCATTCCCGGTGAGTTCGATAAATTACGTAAACACTACCAAGAACGCCGTGAATGGTCATCGTTAACAGTTCAATGCGATAGCCAAGAGACAGTCCAGTTACTGAGCGAATTAGGCTTTAACGCAAAAATTTAATAACAGATTCTTTTAGGTGAAATAAGTGACTAATCACAGCTTGTTTCACTTTGATTTTTTAGAGGAAAAACCATGACAGAAGGTTGGAATATTGCATTACTCGGGGCAACCGGCGCAGTGGGCGAAGGCATTCTTTCCCTGCTTCAAGAAAGAGAGTTTCCCGTTGGTGAGCTTTATTTATTAGCCAGTGAGCGCAGTGCAGGGGAGAGCATTCGTTTCAACGGTAAAAGCTATCAAGTGCAAGATGTCGCAGATTTCGATTGGTCGCAGGCACAAATTGCCTTTTTCGCTGCAGGTGAAGAAGCCGCGGCACAGTATGCGGAATTAGCAGCACAAGAAGGCTGCATTGTGATTGATAACAGCGGTGTTTTTGCGTTAGACCCTGATGTACCGTTAGTGGTACCGGGTGTTAACCCGCAAGTATTAGCGGATTATCGTAATCGCAATATTATTTCGGTGGCAGACAGTTATGTTAGCCAGCTATTAACGTCTATCAAACCATTAGTGGACGCGGCTGGTGTAGGGCGCATTACTCTGACCAATATGCTGTCGATGTCAGCGTACGGTAAAGCCGCCGTTGATGAATTAGCAGGTCAAAGCGCACGTTTATTGAATGGTATCCCTGCGGAAGAAGGGCGTTTTACTAAGCAATTAGCCTTTAACATGCTGCCATTATTAGCGGATGCTGAAGGCAGTGTTGTGCAAGAACGCCGTTTAGTTGAGCAAGTTCGTAAAGTGCTGCAAGACGACGGTTTGCCAGTCTCCGTAAGCTTTATTCAGTCACCTGTATTTTATGGTAATGCGCAAGTGGTGCATTTAGAAACACTACGCCCAGTTAGCGCAGAAGAAGCGAGCGAAGAATTTGAACGTTTTGATGATATTCAGGTCTCAGAAGAGGGTGATTATCCAACTCAAGTGACTGACGCATCAGGTAATGATTTCTTAAGCATTGGCTGTATTCGTAACGATTATGGTATACCGGAAATTTTACAGTTCTGGTCAGTGGCGGATAACGTTCGTTTTGGTGGTGCGTTAATGGCGGTTGAGACAGCAGAAAAACTGGCTCAGGAGCTGTATTACTAATGTCGGAGTCCCCAAAGTTGTATCGCATTGCCCTCGGAATTGAGTATAACGGTAGCCGTTATTATGGTTGGCAACGCCAGCAAGAAGTGAAAAGTGTGCAGGGCTGCCTTGAGGCTGCCCTGTCTAAAATTGCTGCGGAACCAATCACTGTCAATTGTGCAGGACGTACGGATGCAGGTGTTCATGCGACTGGGCAGGTGGTGCATTTTGAAACTTCAGCTAACCGCAAAGAGGCTGCCTGGACAATGGGGGCAAATACCCATCTTCCTGACGATATTGCGGTTCGCTGGTGTAAACCTGTGGATGATGAGTTTCATGCGCGTTTTAGTGCAACTGCACGTCGATACCGCTATGTGATTTTTAATCACCGTTATCGACCTGCAATTTTATCGAATGGTGTCACGCACTTTCATTTTCCCCTTGATGAAAAACGTATGCACCAAGCGGCACAAGCATTGCTGGGGGAGCGTGATTTTACCTCATTCCGTGCGGTGCAATGTCAGTCAAAAAGCCCTTGGCGTAATGTGATGCACGTTAATGTAACGCGTCACGGAAACTATGTGGTTGTGGATATTAAAGCCAATGCGTTTGTACACCATATGGTGAGAAATATTGTTGGCAGTTTGTTGGAGATAGGCTGTGGTAATCAAGACATTGATTGGATGGCACATCTTCTAGAATTAAAAGATAGAACGAAAGCGGCGGCGACAGCCAAAGCGGAAGGACTGTATTTAGTGAGCGTGGATTATCCTGAAAAATTTGACCTACCACAGAATGTGATGGGGCCTCTATTTCTTGCGGATGAGCTGCTGTAAAGGTCGTTAATATAAATCTCCACATGAGGAACCCCATGGAGTTTATCAGTTTTATCATTGATTTTATTTTACATATTGATGTGCATCTTGCGGAATTGGTCGCCGAATATGGTGTTTGGGTTTACGGAATTTTATTCCTGATCCTATTCTGTGAGACGGGGCTGGTGGTTACGCCTTTCCTTCCCGGGGATTCATTATTATTTGTCGCGGGTGCGTTAGCAGCATTGCCAAGTAATGATTTAAACGTACACGTCATGGTGTTGTTGATGATTATTGCGGCAATTATTGGTGATGCAGTGAACTACACCATTGGACGTATCTTTGGTGAAAAACTGTTTAAAAACCCAGATTCAAAAATTTTCCGTCGTAGCTATTTAGATAAAACCCATCAGTTTTATGAAAAACATGGCGGAAAAGCAATTATCTTGGCGCGTTTTGTGCCTATCGTGAGAACCTTTGCACCTTTCGTTGCGGGTATGGGTAAAATGTCTTACCGTCATTTTGCCTTTTATAATGTGGCAGGTGCGTTATTATGGGTGTTACTCTTTACCTATGCAGGGTATTTATTCGGTGATCTACCGATAGTACAAAAGAATTTGAAATTACTGATAGTCGCGATTATCTTTATTTCGATTCTGCCGGGTGTCATTGAAATTATTCGCCACCGTCGAGCTGCTGCAAAAGAAAAAAATGCAGTGGCAAAAGAAAATAGTGTGGTGACGCAAAAAAACGATAACCAATAATCGGTTTGAAAAAAGTTTTTATCTACAGTGAGATATCATTGTGGTTTAATGGCAAAAAATAACATACTGATAGATGCTTCTTATATAACCACCATCTGAAATTCAGGGGCGGTATTATTTGAAGTGTCGTCAGAGTGCAATCAGACAAAAAGGTCCATTAATGAGCTGGATTGAGAAAATTTTAAAAAAAGGTACTTCAACCCCATCCCATAAAGCAAACATCCCTGAAGGTGTTTGGACTAAATGTGATAGCTGTGGGCAAGTCCTCTACGGTGCTGAGCTTGAGCGTAACCTACAAGTGTGTCCAAAATGTGACCACCATATGCGAATTCATGCTCGCCAACGCCTTGAATCTTTCCTTGATGAAAACTCAACAACGGAATTAGGTAGCGAATTGGAGCCAAAAGATGTGCTCAAATTCCGCGACTCTAAAAAATACAAAGACAGAATTAGCTCAGCTCAGAAAGAGACGGGTGAAAAAGATGCTATCGTCGTGATGAAAGGTACGCTCAAAGAGATGCCTGTTGTTGCCGCTGCATTTGAATTCTCCTTTATGGGTGGTTCAATGGCATCGGTTGTGGGGGCACGTTTTGTCCGTGCTGTAGAACAAGCTTTGGAAGATAACTGTCCATTAGTTTGCTTCTCATCCAGTGGTGGTGCGCGTATGCAAGAAGCGCTTCTGTCTCTGATGCAAATGGCAAAAACCAGCGCTGCACTGGCGAAAATGCAAGAACGTGGCTTACCGTACATTTCTGTACTGACTGACCCGACCATGGGTGGTGTTTCTGCAAGTTTAGCAATGTTGGGTGATATCAACGTGGCTGAGCCTAAAGCACTGATTGGCTTCGCGGGTCCTCGCGTAATCGAACAAACTGTTCGTGAAAAATTACCTCAAGGTTTCCAACGCAGTGAATTTCTGCTGGAAAAAGGGGCAATTGACATGATCGTGCGTCGTCAAGATATGCGTGATCGTCTGGCGGATGTCCTAGCGATGTTAACCAATCAACCAAGTCTGAACACCGCGCCAGCGCTGGTTGTTGAAGTGGTTGATGTGGAAATTGACCTTGCTGACGCTGTCGATGGTGCAGATAAAGCAAAAGGCGCTAAACATAAAAAAGATGATGAGTAATCTAATCATTCCTACAGCCAAGTCTCCATTGGAGGCTTGGCTTTCTTATCTCACTGACCTGCATAGTCAAAATATTGATATGGGGTTGGAACGAGTAGGGCTAGCTGCCCGTCAAATGCATCTCACTCAACCTGCTCCTCGCGTCATCACTGTCACCGGCACAAACGGTAAAGGTACAACCTGCCATACACTTGAGTCTATTTTGATGGCTGCGGGTTTGAAAGTAGGGGTCTACAGTTCCCCACATTTAGTGCGTTACACGGAACGCGTCCGAATCCAAGGTAAAGAGCTTACTGAAAGTGAGTTTTGCCAAGCATTTGCGACTATCGAAGCGCAGCGTGGAAATATTTCATTAACCTACTTTGAATATGGCACCTTAGCTGCACTACAATTATTTAAGCAAGCTGAGTTAGATATTGTGATCCTTGAAGTAGGGTTAGGCGGTCGCCTTGATGCAACTAATGTCGTGGATGCGGATATCGCGGCAATCACCAGTATTGCGCTTGATCATACCGATTGGCTAGGTTCTGACCGTGAGCATATTGGTCATGAGAAAGCGGGTATTTTCCGCCAAGGTCATTATGGTGTGGTGGGTGAGCCTGATATGCCAGCCTCTATAGGCGCTTATGCAGACAAAATTGGCACCATGCTGTTTCGTCGTGGCAAGGATTGGGATTACCAAGAGCAGGGGCAACATTGGTCTTGGGAAAGTTCTCAACGTTCGTGGGACAATTTACCGTTACCGAATGTGCCGTTGGCTAATGCAGCAACTGCGATGGGGGTGATCAGATGCTTGATGGAGATTGATGCCCAGTTAGCGCAGAAAATCACTGACCAAGCTATCCACCAAGGTTTAAGTACTGCTCAGTTACCGGGACGTTTTCAGATCATTGGAGAACATCCGTTAATGATCTTGGATGTAGCCCATAACCCTCATGCTGCAGGCTATTTAGTCTCCAAACTCGCACAATTACCGGTGACAGAAGGTCGTCGAGTTCGTGCTGTGGTGGGAATGCTAGGGGATAAAGATATTCAAGGGACATTAACCTGTTTATCCCAACAAGTAACTGACTGGTATCTCGCGCCGCTAAGAGAGTTTCGTGGTGCAGATGTGACTGAGCTTAGTCAGCATGTTGACGGTGCCCATGAGTTTGATTCCGTGGAAGCAGCTTGGCAACAAGCATGTGCGGATGCGCGACCACAAGATGTGATTGTGGTGTGTGGGTCATTCCATACCGTGGCTCATGTCATGATGTTATTAGAGAAAGCAGAAGGATAAAGCCAGTGGCTAGTAAATTCCAAAATCGTCTTGCTGGCGC
The DNA here is from genome assembly GCF_018257375.1 of Providencia sp. JGM181. NCBI lineage: Bacteria > Pseudomonadati > Pseudomonadota > Gammaproteobacteria > Enterobacterales > Morganellaceae > Providencia > Providencia sp. JGM181. Next base: position 28,723 of record NZ_JAERJY010000017.1, read on the forward strand.
CATTGTGTTAGTCGCCGCAGGGGTCATCGTATTGCCCGCATTATTGGATGGCGATAAGAAATACAATGAAAATGAATTTGCGGCCATTCCGATTATTCCCAAACCGGGTGATGAAGAAGATATTGAGTCAATTGCACCAATTACACACAGTGCATCGACCGCGTCTTCGGAAGGAACTTCTGAAGCGATGTTATCGGAAGCTATTACTGAGCAAAAGCAAAGTGAGCAGCCTCCTGTAGCCGCAAACAGTGCAAATCAAAGCAGTACAAATCAAAGTAATAACAGCCAAAACGTGGCGAATCAAAATGGAAGTGCCATTCCAGCTAATGTCACTCCAGAAAAACCACGAGTAGAACCGAAACCGGAGCCTAAGCCAGAACCAAAACCTGAGCCTAAGCCTAAGGTGGAACCAAAGCCAGAACCTAAACCTGAACTGAAACAAGAACCTCAAGGTAAAGCGTATGTGGTGCAAGTGATTGCCCTCAATAATGCCAGCAAGGTTGAAGAAATTGTGGCGAAGTTAAGACTGTCTGGGTATCAGGTTTATACGGTGCCAGCGCAACCGGTGAACAACAAATTAACACGTATTTATGTGGGACCAGAAGCATCAAGGCAGAAGCTTGAGTCGGCTTTACCTGAATTGAACGCAATTACCGGTACAAAAGGGATAATCCAAGCCTTTAAACCTTAAATTGACATTCAGTTATCCCTAAAAAATAAGGGTATTTAGTAACTTACTGCGGCGATTATGATTTTTTCTTTTCGCCGCTGATTTTTTTAAATTCAATGAAAAATGGTTACGCAAACGTTTTCGTTTTCTGTTAGAATGCATTCGCCGCTGACGTGAATGCGAATTTTGGAATGAAATATGGTCTGGATTGATTACACAATTATCGCCATTATTGGCTTCTCGGCACTGGTAAGCCTGATCCGTGGATTTGTACGTGAGGCATTATCGTTAATCACTTGGGGTTGTGCGTTCTTCGTAGCAAGTACGTTTTACCCTTATTTAGCGAGTTACTTTACGAACTTTGAGGATATTTTAGTTCGTAATGGTATTGCGATTGCAGCGCTGTTTATCGCGACATTGATTGTCGGTGCAGTGGTGAACTATGTGATTAGCTCATTAGTACAAAAAACCGGATTATCGGGTACAGATCGTGTACTGGGGATCTGCTTCGGTGCGTTGCGTGGGGTATTAATTGTATCGGCGCTATTGTTCTTTCTCGATACATTTACACCGCTTCCTCAAAGTGAGGACTGGCATCGTTCACAGCTTATTCCGCAGTTCAGTCATATTATTAGGTGGTTCTTTGACTACCTGCAAAATGCGTCAAGTTTCCTACCGGAGAATATCTCTCCGTCTGGCTGATGAGGAAAGACTAAATGTGCGGTATTGTCGGTATCGCCGGTGTTTCACCGGTAAACCAATCAATTTATGATGCGTTAACGGTGCTACAGCACCGTGGGCAAGATGCAGCGGGTATTGCGACTATTGATGGTAAAAACAATATCCGTTTGCGTAAAGCAAATGGTTTAGTAAAAGACGTCTTTGAAACGCGCCACATGCTGCGCCTTCAAGGCTCGATGGGTATTGGACATGTGCGTTATCCAACTGCGGGTAGTTCCAGCGCATCCGAAGCCCAGCCTTTTTACGTTAACTCTCCTTTTGGTATCACCCTTGCACATAATGGTAACCTGACAAATGCTCACGAACTTGCTCGGAGCCTATTTGAAACAGCGCGTCGCCATGTGAATACCACGTCAGACTCCGAAATTCTTCTAAACGTATTAGCATACGAATTAGATAAGTTTGATCATTTTCCTCTCGAACCCGACAACATTTTTAGTGCTGTAGCATCAATGCACAAAAAAATCCGTGGTGCCTATGCTTGCGTGGCATTGATTATTGGTCACGGGATGGTGGCATTCCGTGATCCTCACGGTATTCGCCCATTAGTCCTTGGTCGCCGTATTCTAGCGACTGGCGAACATGAATACATGGTCGCCTCTGAAAGTGTGGCACTCGATACTTTAGGTTTCGAATTCCTACGTGATGTTGCACCAGGCGAAGCGGTATATGTCACTGAAGATGGCAAATTATTTACCCGCCAATGTGCAGAGAACCCGCAGCTGACACCGTGTATTTTTGAATATGTTTATTTTGCTCGCCAAGATTCGTTTATCGATAAAATCTCGGTGTATAACGCAAGATTACGTATGGGGCAAAAATTGGGCGCGAAAATTGCTCGTGAATGGGAGGATCTGCATATTGATGTAGTGATCCCAATCCCTGAAACCTCATGCGATATCGCGTTAGAAATCGCCCATATCCTAGATAAACCGTATCGCCAAGGTTTTGTGAAAAACCGCTATGTTGGACGTACCTTTATCATGCCTGGGCAACAAGAACGTCGTAAATCCGTGCGTCGTAAACTGAATGCTAACCGTGCAGAGTTTCGTGATAAAAACGTTCTGCTGGTGGATGACTCTATTGTGCGTGGTACCACATCAGAACAGATCGTTGAATTGGCTCGTGAGGCGGGTGCAAAGAATGTCTACTTTGCTTCAGCCGCACCAGAAGTTCGCTTCCCTAACGTCTACGGAATCGATATGCCAAATGCGAATGAGTTGATTGCACATGGTCGAGAAGTGGATGAAATTCGTAAGCTGATTGGCGCAGATGGTCTAATTTTCCAAGATCTCAGCGACCTCATTGATGCGGTTCGTGAAGAAAATCCGGAAATCAATGAATTTGAATGTTCAGTATTTGATGGCATCTACGTGACCAAAGATATCGACCAAAGCTATTTAGATTATCTGGAAAATCTGCGCAAAGATGATGAGTTGAAGTTGAAAGATCAGAGTGATGTTGAGGATTTAGAAATTTATAACGAAGGCTAAATTTTCGGGGATCCTCGTCATACTTCACGCTGTAGCGTTGTTGGCTGCATTAGCTAACCCTAGTCACATACTTGTGTATGCTCCTAGGGCTTAGCTAACTTGCCGCCTAGCTACAACATGAATTATTTAGAGGATTAAATGTGGTTTAAATCTAAAACTAAGCTGAAAATGAAGTTAGTCTGAATTACCCTCTGCTCGTATTGTTTTTCTTGATGCCCACTTATTTTCAGTGAGTAAAGTTTTGCTCTATATTTTTACTATCCTGACCTCTACACTTCGCCTCTCACTCACTACTTCCACCTATTTGGTATATAATGCAGGAAATTACGTGAATTGGGGTTGAACATGAAAAAACTTATCATTGGGTTAACAGGCGCGAGTGGGGCTATCTACGGTATTCGATTGCTGGAAGTGCTCAAACCTGTGAAAGATGTGGAAACCCACCTAGTGATGAGTGCAGCTGCGCGTCAGACATTAGCACTGGAAACAGAATTCAGTGTTAAAGATGTGCAACAGCTTGCAGACCATGTTTACGATAGCCGCGATATCGCCGCTGCCATCTCCTCAGGCTCTTTTCGTACTGCGGGCATGGTCATCATGCCGTGTACCATGAAAACTCTTTCTGGCATCGTTCACAGCTATACAGACACGTTAGTTACCCGTGCCGCAGATGTCGTTTTGAAAGAAGGGAAAAAGTTGGTGCTGGGCGTGCGTGAAACACCGCTGCATATTGGCCATTTGAAATTGATGGTACAAGCCGCAGAAATGGGAGCGGTGATTATGCCCCCAATGCCTGCGTTTTATCACCAGCCTCAATCTATTCAAGATATTGTTAACCAGACTGTTAACCGCGTTCTTGACCAATTTGATATCGAGCTTGAACAAGATTTATTTACCCGTTGGCAGGGCGCTAAATAGTGCCTGTTTTTAAAATAATCATGATTTTGGTGCTAACAAATCTTCAAGTGCAATTCTCAGCTCAATAAATTCAAATTCAAAGCCAGCCTCTTCTAAACGTTTAGGTATGGCTTGTTGTCCACCAAGTAATAATGTCGCGGATTCCCCAAGTACACCCCTGACTGCAAATGCTGGGGTGCGGATAAAGGAAGGGCGGTTGGTAACATCCCCCATCATGGCGGCAAATTGATCATTATGGACAGGGTAAGGCGAGGTCATATTAAATGGGCCGGAGAGGGTTGGCGTCTCCATTAGGAATAAAATCGCCTTCACCATATCGTTAATATGGATCCACGGCATAAATTGTTTTCCGTGACCAATCGGTCCACCAGCACCCATTTTAAAAATAGGCAGAATTTTAGCGAGCAAACCGCCGTTAGGGGATAAAACTAATCCAGTACGTAGTAAACAAACTCGGGTTTTATCCGATTGCGCTTCTTGGGCGATAGCTTCCCAGTGAGCAGCTAGTTGATGGGTAAATTCATCATGAGGTTGATCTTCTTCCGTCACGACCGATTGACCTTGGTCGCCATAGTAACCAACAGCAGAACCTGACAGGAATACGCTCGGTGGGTTTTGACTGGCTTTGATTAAATTCGTCAATTGTTGCGTGATTTTCCAGCGACTATCACAAAGGATCTGTTTTTGTGCTGCCGTCCAACGTTTTTCTGCGATAGGTTCACCAGCAAGGTTGATGACCACATCAAAGCCATCAAGAGAGGTTTTATCTTGAAGGGTTGTCCAGCATTCAACGGCTTTACAAAATAAACTGTATACTTTTTGTGGTGAACGGCTTAACACGGTGACCTGATGTGAATGCATCACTAACGTTTGAACTAGTTGGGTACCAATTAACCCTGTTCCGCCTGTTATTAGAATTCTCATTTTTTATCCCCCTATTTAAAGCGCTATCACACTCTAAATAATCCAATTTTTACCACCCTGTAAAGATAACTATAGCATTTGCAAATGGGAATTGTTGGGTTTCAGTTAACGCTTCACAAAAAAGAATTTTGTACTGTATCTTAAAGAGATGCATTGATTTTTGTGATGGAAAGCAAGGTCAAATTTGGTTAGGATCCCTTGCAACATATATGCGAAAAGAATACCTTGTATCAAAGTATTTTGGTGGGCAAGCTAAATAAGGTTTTCAGGATGGAACAACAGACCGAATTCGTCGAATGGGTAGATATCGTTGACGAAGATAATAATGTAATAGCGCAAGCAACTCGTAGCCAAATGCGTGCAGAAAACTTACGCCACCGTGCGACCTATATCGTGGTGCACGATGGTATGGGTAAAATTCTGGTGCAACGAAGAACAGACATTAAAGATTTCTACCCAGGGCTTTTGGACGCAACGGCGGGCGGTGTCGTGATGCAAGATGAACAGATCCTTGAATCAGCTAAGCGCGAAGCTGAAGAAGAATTGGGGATTGCTGGCGTTCCGTTTGCAGAGCATGGCACTTTCTACTATGAAAATGAAATTTGCCGTGTGTGGGGTGGATTATTTAGTTGTGTGAGCCACGGTCCTTTTGCTTTGCAAGAAAGTGAAGTCGCGGAAGTAAGTTGGTTGACACCTAAGGAAATTACCGCTCGTTGCGATGAGTTCACGCCAGATTCACTCAAAGCGCTGTCATTATGGTTAACACGTAATAATGAAGCGGATAAGGCGATTAGTTGTTCAAACCCAGAGTAAATGCGAGTATTGAAATTAGGACTACCTTGGTAGTCCTTTTGTATTTTTATGATTTATAAAATTTAGGTCCTTTGATTTTATTGGACAGTGGATATTGATGAAGTTTATCGGCGTAGGAGGTATTAATCTCGATGATTTTCTCATGTTGAGCATTAACTAAACACGCTTGCCGAGACATTGTTTTTTCAATGAGATTAAAAAACTTTTTCTTATTTTCTGTTATATAAAGCCCTTTATTAGGTTCAAGGAACTTGAATATAACTTTATCGTTAATATGTTTAATAG
>NZ_JAERJY010000180.1:0-6029 GCF_018257375.1 Providencia sp. JGM181
CTGTAGGTAGAGATAGTGATTTGTTCCACATTTCACGATATAACAATGGATGCCTACAGCGTATCGAATAATGATTTTTACTCTAAATACCTGTAGTTAAATCAACATTGTCTTTGTTTAGACTTTTATTCAATGAATGACATTTCAACATACAGGTGCACATCGATGTCGTCTCAACAACCAAAGCCATGGCAACGCGCAATGATGGATGGAGCCGTCCACACATTACCCTTAAATCTTGCAGTTATTCCGTGGGGGATTCTTGCGGGTTCCATGGCCATTGAAACAGGGCTTTCTTTTTGGCAAAGCATCGCAATGTCTGCAATGGTTTTTGCAGGCGCAGCCCAGTTAGTCACTCTAGGTTTACTCAATTCTGGAGCTGGCTACATTACAATTGTGATTTCTGTTTTCTTTATTACATCACAACATCTTTTATATGGGCTAACCATGCGCCCTCACGTAAAAGATTTCACGACACCACAACGTTTAAGCATTGGCTTTCTATTAACTGATGAGCTATTCGCCATTAGTGTAGCCAAGCGTCAAGCCCTCAGTTTTTCCTATTTATTTGGTGCCGGATTTAGTTTTTATCTTGTGTGGTTAGTCACCAGCCTATGCGGCATTGTGATGGCAAATTTGGTGGGTGATTTAAGTAAATTACATTTAGATTTCTCAGTCGTCGCGACACTATTGGCCATTGTCGTTCCACTCACTAAAAAAATAAGTACCGCCTGTGGTGTTTTATTTTCATTAATTACTGCAATTACCTTATCAATGTATTCGATCAGTAGTGCAATTGTGATTGCCGGCGTTGGTGGAATGTTTGTTTCTGTTGGTGTCTCTCACTTATTAAGGGAAGAAAAATGATCTGGATTTTAATTATCAGTTTAACGGCTGTTGTTTTCTCTCTCCGTTATATTTTTCTGATCCCCCAATTACCCATACGGTTACCATTAATTGTACGCCAAGCGCTCAGTTATTCTGCCCCCTGTTTGCTTACCGCAATTTGTGCTCCTGTAATCTTATTAGAAAACCATGAATTGCGTAGTTTTCCTGATAATCCTTATCTTTGGGGAGCGCTATTTTGCGTTGTGGCTGCATCCTTACTGAAAAATATGTTAGTAACCGTCGGATTAACTTTAGTCTTTTTCTATGGACTGATTTACTTTATGGGCTAACCAATAATTTATAAAGCATCGGTAGCCGCCTTTGCTTTATAATAACGTTTCATGGCTAATATAAGCCTGTTTTTTAATCGATCCGTTGGATAATTAACCCCATGCTAAATAATTACGTTTTACGAAGTCTTCGTTATATGTTGGATTTGAGCGATGCTCAGATGGTTGAAATCGTAAAACTTGCAGACTTTTCAGTCACAAAAGAAGAAATGAGCCTCTGGCTAAAGAAAGATACCGATCCAGACTACGTTGAATGTAGCGACCTTGTGCTCGGTCACTTTCTTAACGGATTGATTTACCATCGCCGTGGTAAAGATGAAAGTCGTCCAGCGCCTGAAGTTGAAGATAGAATCAATAACAATATTATTTTCAAGAAATTGCGTGTTGCCTTTGAACTTAAAGACGTTGATTTACTGGATATCTACCAATCTGTTGATTTCCGAGTTTCAAAACCAGAATTAAGTGCTATTTTCCGTAACCCAGAACATAAAAATTATCGTGAATGTGGCGACCAACTATTACGTTACCTATTAAAAGGCCTAACGTTACGCCTACGCGGAAATAAATAACTCGAATCACCATAATGTTTATTGGCATTATGGCAATAGGCTGATAGTAATATCAGCCTAAATATTTTTCAGCAAGTAACTTAAAAAGGTATCAACTTTCAGCGAAAGTGAACGCTTTGAGGCATAAACAGCACGTAGCTCAATCGGCGCTGGATACATGTCATCAAAACTAACTTCCACCAATGTTCCCGCTTGTATTGCGCTTTGGCATCCCTCTTTTGATAAAATAGCAAATCCCAACCCATTGAGTGCCGCCGCACTGGCAAGAATACCGCTATTCACACGGTACTGACTGTTTATACTGACTTTTTTTAACTGGCCATGATGTGTGCTAAAAACCCATGGTTGCCCCTGCAACGCACTGAAACTCGTGATACAGGGCATCATGCTGAGTTCATCCACGGTGCTGGGTATCCCTTGTTTTTCAATTAATTTAGGAGCAGCAACGACAACACTTTCCCATGACTTAACCAATTTTGAGTGATAACTACTATCAATCAATGCTCCACGATGAAAAGTCAGTAATAAATCCACGTCATCACCAATAACATCCAGAGGGGCTAGCTGCGTGTCACAGTGGATGGCAAGGTCAGGATGAGTAAGCGCAAATTGAGCCAGTAAATCTGCAAATAATACACTGCCAAATTCACTTGGAATAGTTAACCGCAAAGTGCCACTTAATATTTTTGAGGTGCTAATTTGTTGCAAGGTTTCATCTAATTCTAAATACAATTTTTGGCTTTTATTTAATAATAAAGTACCTTGTTCAGTTAAACGCATTTGCCGTGTAGTTCGTTCAATCAATCGGCAATTAAGTTGAGTTTCAAGCTGCTTAATTTGCCGACTCACATTTGATGTTGGCATTGAGAGATGTTTTGCTGCATTAGCAAAACTTCCCTGAGTGGCCACTGCAACAAATACCTTTAGTAAATTAAGATCAACAGACATAATACAACCTAATTTTAGTGTTCATTAATGCCCCACTAATAACATTAGCAATAGCCAATTTCCATTATTTTTTGGTAGCGTAGATCCAATAACGTATCCTTATCTAATGCACTAAGTTGGTTTAAATCGTAGATAAGTTGCTGCTTCAGATATTGTGCAGCTAATGCGTAATTTCGATGCGCTCCGCCTAACGGTTCAGGAATAATTGTGTCGATAATTCCTAACGCTTTTAGTCTTGGAGCAGTCATTCCCATCACCTCAGCTGCAACTTGCGCTTTTTGGGAATCTTTCCATAAAATAGAAGCGCAGCCTTCCGGAGAGATTGCTGCGTATGTACTGTATTCCAACATATTAATTCTGTCCCCCACACCAATCCCGAGCGCGCCTCCGGAACAACCTTCTCCGGTGATCACACAAATAATCGGCGTTGTTAGGCAAGACATTTCCTGAATATTGCGCGCAATTGCTTCAGCTTGCCCACGTTCTTCAGCGCCAACACCAGGATAAGCCCCTGCTGAATCAATGAAGGTAATAACTGGCAGTTTAAATCGCTCCGCCATTTTCATTAACCTAAGCGCTTTTCGATAACCTTCAGGGGATGGCATTCCAAAATTACGTTTTACTTTTTCCTTCGTATCCCGCCCTTTCTGTTGCCCCATTACCATAACTGGGCGACCGTCTAAACGAGCTAATCCACCAACTAAAGCTTTGTCGTCAGCAAATGCTCTGTCCCCAGCTAGTTCCTGAAATTCAGTAAATATAAGAGAAATATAATCAAGCGTGTATGGGCGCATTGGATGACGTGCTAATTGCACTATTTCCCATGCACCTAAAGAAGAGAAAATATTCTCAGTGAGTGATTGGCATTTTTTTTCTAATAATTGGATCTCCTCATCAAGCTTTAGTTCTGATGGATGACCCTTTTGCTTAAAGGCATTTAATGCTTCAATTTTTTCATGAAGCTCAATAATGGGTTTTTCGAATGCAAGAAAGTGGCTAGACATAGTGACCTTAAAATCGACCAAGTAATTTTAAGAGTCTACTAAGAGGAGCAATCCTATTCTATAAATAAGAATAGGATTGATAGTTATCAAAAATGGGAGAATTAAGACTGGATAAGATTTTTACGCAACAATACCGAGATACTGCCGTTCATGAAAACTTCTTTATCTTGTATATACCCTAACTTTTCAGCAACACGCAGTGACGGTATATTTTGTGGTCCTATAAAGCAGATACTTTCTTGGTGTTTTTGCTCCGCGATTAACCAAGATAATGCAGCTTGCATCGCCTCCGTCGCGTAGCCTTTGCCTTGATATTCAGGCGCAATCACCCATCCCGCTTCTGGAATACCTTTAACGTGGGGTTCAACAATGCGATGAAAATCGGCAAACCCAAGGTCTCCCACATAATTTCCTGTCGCTTTTTCTCTCACCGCCCAATAACCAAACCCGAGTAAAGGCCAAAGTCCGCCATACGCAAGCATACGCATCCATGATTCGCGCTCCGTTGAGGGAACACCGCCAATATGCTGAACCATTGAGCGTTGTCCCCATAACTGCGAAAGTGCTGAAAAATCACTAACCTCATGTTTTGCTAAAATTAATCTATCTGTTTCAAGTTTAGGGATCACGAATTCCCCTCCTCTAGATTATCTAAATGGCGGCTCGTCGAATGTTCTTAATTTTCGGGAGTGTAGCTTATCACCTTCTTGTCGTAGCAGATCGATGGCACGGATCCCAATTTGTAGATGCTCCGATATTGCGCCTTCATAAAAACTATTTGCTTGTCCCGGAAGTTTGATTTCCCCGTGAATCGGCTTGTCCGACACGCAAAGTAATGTGCCATATGGGACACGGAAACGGTAACCTTGTGCGGCAATTGTGGCACTTTCCATATCCACAGCAACTGCACGACTAAGGCTGAATCTGCGTGCGGTTGCAAAAAATCTTAGCTCCCAGTTCCGGTCATCGGTTGTGACCACTGTTCCCGTACGTAAACGTTGTTTAACTAGCTCACCAGGCATATTACTCACCTGTTTAGTGGCGTCATATAGCGCCCGCTGAACTTCAGCAATACTTGGAATAGGAATATCTGGTGGTAATACATCATCTAAAATATGGTCATCACGTAAATAGGCGTGAGCTAGAACATAGTCACCTATTTTTTGGCTTTCACGCAGCCCACCGCAGTGACCAATCATTAACCACGTGTGAGGACGTAATACCGCTAAATGGTCACAAATGTTTTTCGCGTTTGCTGGACCAACACCAATATTTACTAATGTAATTCCTCCGCCATCACGTGCAATCAGATGATATGCAGGCATTTGGAATTTTTTCCACGTTAAATCGGATGTGGCAAATTGAGGATCCGCATTTTCAGCGGTTAAATAGTTATGTCCTACACAAGATAACGCGATATAGCGGCTTTCCGGATCACGAATTTGCTCACAGGCCCAATTCACAAACTCATCAACATAGCGGTTATAGTTGGTAAACAAAATATAAGGCTGAACATGCTCTGGCGGTGTTCCCGTATAATGTTTTAATCGCGCTAAAGAGAAATCAACACGTAGTGCATCAAAGTGGGATAATGGCATATCATCCGTCACATGATATAAACCATCTGTAATATCATCACTGATATGAGAGAGATCGGTAATAGGAAAATGAGCGGCTAAACTGCTACTCATACTTCTATCAAGAATTAAATCTGAACCATCAATCACGAATGGATATGGAATTTCAGTCTTAGACGGACGAACTGCAAAAGATACGTCATAGTCTTGTTGAAAAATGGTTAATTGCTCAACGAGGTAAGCTCGAAACAAGTCAGGTTGGGTTACAGTAATGCTGTAATCTCCCCGCTTCACAAAACGGGCATAAGCTCGCGTTTTTTCACAATGGTCAACTTTTCCTTTCCAAGTCACGCACAACTCAGGGTAAGCAAACAATCCATTTTCTCGGGCGTTAGCATCGGGTAACGTTCCATTTTCAACATAGGTTGCAATGGCATTTCTCAAGGCTTCAATGGCATTTGAATAGAGTAATGAGAGTGTTTCGATTGTCTCTTCTATAGAAAGATTTTCATATTTTCGGCATTGTTCCAAAGACACGCTTAACTCCTTATCAAATGACGTAAAATTTACGCCTTCAGTGTATGTTATTCATCGAACACTCACAAGAAATTGCATTTAATCCTTGAAAATTTAATAAGTTAAAATCTTCGTTTATTCTATTTATTGTTTAGTCATTTTTACTTATTGCTAGCTCCGCACTTAATTCAATACAAAGAATATATTTTTCAATTAATTTTAAGATAACGCTTATGG
>NZ_JAERJY010000181.1:0-6002 GCF_018257375.1 Providencia sp. JGM181
GTAAATAATCTTCAGAAATTAATGGCAGGCTATTAATTTTAGCTAACCGTAAATATGCAATATTACACGTGGTATTTATTTTTTTATTCACATGATTTAACGCCAATAACGCGTATATATCTTTCTAACTTTATTTAGATTTAAATAACCCCAAAGGAGTATTTAGCCTATTTACTCAACATTTACTCAATAAATAAGCGTCAATACCTATAAAATAGTCGTAATTTTTAAACTGAGGGTTTAATTCGATTCAATCTGAGTGCCGGTTTCTTTCAGTATATTTATTTAACTCTCTTCAGCATAAAATACCCGTCACTTTTCTTTTACTAGCACACTGCTTTACTGGCACTATTCGCTGAAATAGTTAGATAAAATGATAAATTGAATACGGCAGGAGTAGTGGTAGGATGAGTAAATAAAAAAGGGAAACATGATGTTTCCCTTTCATTTTATCGTATTAACATCGTAGGCTATTTCAGATACTGGCCTGAACGTAATGCTTCAATACGTTTATCTAATGGTGGGTGAGATAAAAACAGTTCGCTAAATGCTTTACCACGACCATTGATACAAAATGCCATCAAGCGCCCTTCTTCTTGCGGTTCATAGCTTGTTTTCAGGCGTTGCAGTGCAGCAATCATTTTCTCTCTGCCGACTAATTTGGCAGAGCCTGCATCCGCGTGGAACTCACGATGACGAGAGAACCACATCGTAATGATGCTCGCTAAAATACCAAACACGATTTCTAATACCATCGAAACGGCAAAATAAACCATTGGGTTACCATTGCTGCTTTCACTTTCATTGTCATTGTTGTTTGACATAAAGCCAGCCGCAACTTGCGCCAAAATACGTGAAATAAAGATAACGAAGGTATTCACAACACCTTGCAATAAGGTCATGGTAACCATATCACCGTTAGCGACATGGCTGATTTCATGGGCAATAACTGCTTCAGCTTCATCACGGCTCATGTTTTCCAATAAACCCGTACTTACCGCAACCAAAGAAGCATCACGGCGTGCGCCCGTTGCAAATGCGTTGATATCCGGTGCATGGTAAATTGCCACTTGTGGCATTTTGATACCGACTTGCTGGGACTGACGGCTAACAGTGTTAACTAACCACTGTTCCATCTCATTACGTGGATGTTCGATAACTTCCCCACCAACGGACTTCAGCGCCATCCATTTGGACATGAGCAGCGACACAAATGCGCCACCAAAACCAAACAATGCCGCCATGATCAGCAGACCTTGAGCACTACTTCCACGTATCCCGGTTAAACTTAAAATAATCCCGAACACAAACATAACAGCTAAGTTTGTGAGCAAGAATAAAGCAATTCTCATCATTTTTTATAGGTTCCTTGGTCAAAACAAACATCACGACAAATTTACTTCATAAATAAGGTTTTTTCACACCATTTCAAGCCCATTAACAGGAAAAAGTCATAAAATAACATATCTTTACACACAGCAATAAAAAATGCCGTTTTAATAAACGGCATTTAAATGATAACGATAAGGCACTACGAGAAAATGATCAGCTCACTTTACCTTTAGTTGGTTTGCCTTTAGAAACTTTTGCGGTTGTTTTTGCTGCAGCTTTAGCTTTGTCGGCTTTTGCTTTATCCGCTTTTGCTTTGTCTGCTTTCTCTTTTGCTGCTTTGGTTTTGTCTTTCTCTACCGCTTTAGCTTTGTCGGTTTTTTCCTTCACCGCTTTAGAGGTTTCCTTCTCTTTAGCCTTGGCTTTATCTGCTTTTTCTTTCACTGCTTTTGCAGATTCTTTGTCGGCAGCTTTCGCTTTGTCTGCTTTCTCTTTTACGGCTTTAGAGGTTTCTTTGTCAGCAGCTTTGGCTTTATCCGCTTTCTCTTTTACAGCTTTAGAGGTCTCTTTCTCTGTTGCTTTTGCCTTATCTTTCACCGCTTTCGATGTTTCTTTCTCAGCAGCTTTTGCCTTATCAGTTGCTTTTGATGCTTTATCTTTTGCAGTTTTACTCATGTTGTCACCTGTCTCTTTGATAGAATCTACCGCAGATGGTTTGCTGGACTGCTTTGCCACACCCGCCCCAATACCTGCACCAATACCTGCACTTTTATTGATTGAGTTTTTTAGCTCATTTGTACAGACTTGCTCTGAACGACTGGTTGTTCCGTCATTACAGATAAATTGCCCGCCATCACAACGAGCAATTCCGCCTTTAGCGCCTGAACAAGGGTAGTTACTTGCATTCGCAGAACCCATTGACGACATCATGACCGCCATGACAGTTAATAAACCTACAGATAATTTACGCATTGCTTTGCCTCATTAATAAGGGATATTACTAACTGAAGTGTAGGATATTTTTGAAAAAGCGAAAGAAAACCTACTATTTTTTTGAACAAAAATTTAGGTTTAGTTGAAACCGAGACTATAAATAAAATACTAAATAAATTAAATCATTTTCAAATCAATAAATTACAAAATCAATAGATATAAAAAAGCCAGCTTACGCTGGCTCTAGAAAATACTTTTTATTTTTACTGCTTGGCACCAGAAAGCATCTTAGTGTTTTGATTCGAAAGGTCTATTGCCATTTTCACCGTTTCATCTAAATACGGATCTGGCGCTTCGTAATCTTTCGGTAAATCATCAATCGACTTCAATAGCGGTTTACCAAGTTTTGCATTGCGTTCATTAATGCGTTTTAGTTTGGTCGCATCAATTTCATTATCTTCTTTCTGACGCTGAGCATAGTTCAGAGAAATCAGATTCTTTGTCGCTTTCAATGACTTGTAACGCGCAATATCTTCATCGATATATTTGAACTCAGGGTCAACACTGATACGGGCTAAATGCTTGGTTTTAATCGGAGATAAATCAGCGTTAATGTCCCCAGATTTAGTGTAATTCGCAGCCGGGATGCTATCCCAAGGCAATGCGTTATCTTCAAAGCTTTCACCTGTTTCTGCTGGATCTTGCCCTGTTGGCATAACCACATCTGGAGTCACACCTTCACGCTGAGTACTTCCACCATTAACCCGATAGAACTTCTGAATAGTGTATTGCACTGAACCTAATGCTGGCCATTCTGGTTTTAGCATTTGGTCATAAACACGGCTTAAACTTCTGTGCTGCTGTACCGTTCCTTTACCAAAAGTCGGTTCACCCACAATTAAAGCGCGACCATAATCTTGCATTGCTGCAGCAAAAATTTCTGATGCAGAAGCACTAAAACGATCAACCAGAACAACTAATGGACCTTTATAATAGATAACATCATCGTCATCCGCATCTTGGCGAACTTGACCATTGTTATCACGAACTTGAACAACCGGTCCTTTATTAATAAACAGCCCAGATAATGCGACTGCTTCTGTTAATGCCCCACCGCCATTACCGCGCAGGTCAATAATCAGAGCCGAAACATTCTCTTTCGCCATTTTTTGCAATTCAGTTTTGACATCGTTGGTCAAACCAACATAGAAACCTGGAATATCTAATACGCCAACTTTCTCTTTACCTTGCTGTTTGATAGACAGTTTTACTGCTCTATCTTCCAGTCGGATCTGTTCGCGAACAATTGTCACGATACGTGGCTTAGCACCTTTCGTATCTGAAACAACTTCTAAACGAACTTGGCTACCTTTTGGCCCTTTGATTAATGCGACGACGTCATCTAAACGCCAACCCACGACATCAACAATAGGTTTACCAACTTGACCAACACCAATGATTTTGTCGCCGACTTTTAGCTCTTTGCTTTTAGCCGCAGGACCACCCGCAACTAAAGAATTAATTGTCGTATTATCATCATCTTGTTGTAACACGGCACCAATCCCCTCAAGGGATAAACTCATTTCTGAGTTAAATTGTTCAGTGCTACGAGGTGATAAATAACTGGTATGTGGGTCAATTTCGCGAGCAAACGCATTCATAATTAATTGGAATACGTCTTCGCTTTGTGCCTGAGATAAGCGTTTCAATGCAAAATTGTAACGCTTAGTCAGTTTGTCTTTGATCTCTTTGTCATCTTTGCCCGTTAATTTCAAACTTAACCAATCATAGCGGACTTTTTGGTCCCATAAACGGTCTAGTTCTTCTTTATCCTTCGGCCAAGGTGCTTTAGTTCGATCAACCTCAATAGAATCCGTCGCGTTTAAATCAATCGGTTGATCTAAACGCGCCAGCGCATATTTGAAACGTTCAAAGCGACGTTGCTGAGAAAGGTTATACAGGTCATAGAACTTATCTAACTTGCCATCTTCAAGCCATTCGCCCGTTTTTGCTTTATCTTTTGCATACTGGTCAACATCGGATTGAAGTAAAACATTATGTCCGTAATCAATCATATTGAGATAACGGTCAAATATTTTCCCAGAAAACTCTTTGTCTAAATCGAATTGACGATAGTGAGAGCGCGTAAAACGTGATGTCACACGCTCACTCACGGTTCCGTGCTGTGTATTCTGCTTTAAAAGAGGTAACTGAGCAGCAGTGACCGGAGTCACTGCCTGAGTATTAGCTATTGCGGTGCCGAAAGTCGCGAGACTCACAACAAATGCAACTTTGAGTAATTTGTTCATGACCTGAGTGACCTCCGTATCAGAACTTTAAATGTTCCGCGCGCACAATCATTGCCAGACCAGATGGCAATTGAACCCTAACACCATCTTTGGCAATTTCCAGCACAGAGGCATCCATCATACTGCTACCCACTTTCACTTTCAGAGTCTGACCGACTTTCAGTGTGTTGATATCAGTAACTGATTTCAAATTTTCTTCGGCTGGATTGCTACGAGGTTTTTTCGGAGCTGTATTTTGTGGGCGTTCTTTTTTGTCTGATGGACGGCGACGAGATAAGTTCTCTTTGTTCGCATCATTTTGACGAGGTGCTTTGTCGCTAGGCTTTTTCGCAGCAGGACGCTTTTGCGTTTTTTGTTGCTCTGCGCGTTGCGCTTGGACTCTCGCTTTCGCTTCAGCTAATTGTTGACGCGCATGGGCAATGTGCTCTGCATCTAATTCACCGCAGTCATCTCCATTTAAGTCAACACGTTTTGCGCCTTCTTTAACACCGTAAAGGTAACGCCAGCTAGAGGTATACATGCGTAACGCTGAACGTAATTGCGTTTTGCTAATACCATCTTCTTCGGTTAAGTTCCCTACGATATCTTGAAAAATTCCGACTTTAAGCGGACGTGCTTCGCCTTCAGCGATAAAACAGCGTGGAAAACGCTCTGCCAAAAATGCGATAACTTCTTTACTACTATTCAACTTAGGTTGATTTTCCATGAAATTTCCTGATAACAACGATTTTGCCAACCTCACGGGCATGAACAAGCGGACATTATAATCGTGTTGCTGACAATTGCCACGTTCCTATTGATTTTACATACCAATAATTAATAATATTTTGGTATAGAACACATCGCCAAGTGCTGGCATAACTGGTCTGTAAGGTATTGAAGCCCTTTTTCATCTTCTTCGTCGAATTGGCCGATATTTGGGCTATCGATGTCTAAAACCCCAATTATCTTGCCATTTACACATAGAGGGAAGACGATTTCCGAGTTACTTGCCGCATCACACGCGATGTGACCTGGAAAAGCATGCACATCTTCCACACGCTGAACTCGCGCTTCGGAAAATGCAGCACCACAGACGCCTTTATTGAACGGGATCCGTACACAAGCGATTTTACCTTGGAATGGACCGAGAACCAGTTCCTTTCCATCACTCAAGTAAAAACCAACCCAGTTGATACCGGATAAACGTTCAAATAATAACGCACTGCTATTTGCCAAACTGGCAATTAAATCATACTCTCCAGCGATAAGTGCAGATAAACTATCTGAAAGTTCGTGATAATACTTCTTTTTATCCATATTTATTTTCAGTTATACGTAAACAAGTAAAAAAATATTAGTAAGCGTAGACCGTAGGTTAGCAAGTTGTCACTTTTACGTAAATTTTTTTACACTAGATTACAAGCAAATTAATTCATACAATCAATATAT
>NZ_JAERJY010000182.1:0-5936 GCF_018257375.1 Providencia sp. JGM181
AAGTAATACTATGTCGCTGTAGCTTATGGTTTCAATGTTTATGAACGCTGGTATAAATACTTAAAAGGTATTAAGGAAATCCAATGAAAAAAACTCTTTTAGTTTCTTCTATCGCTGCATTATCAATTTTGGCTGCATATTCATCTGCATTCGCAGCTAAAACACAAACCTATAACTGTGATGGACAAAAAATTAAAGTTTCTTTTCCTAATCAAGATACAGCAGTGATGCTTTACAGCGATGAACTGATTTTACTGAAAAGCAAAGAAGCCGGGAGTGGCGCTCGCTATGTTGGTGAAAACTTCCAACTATGGAGCAGCAAAGCAGGCTTAAACTTAGCCACTATTTCTGAAGATGATGCTGTTAATAACCGTATTTCTGACGACAAAGGTCGTGATTGCAAGCTGGTTAAATAATTGCATATCTAACTGCACATAATCGTAAAAAGCAGCAACGTAATTATTATGATGCTGCTTTTTTATATAAAAATAATCTTATTGGATAATTAATGTTAAAACTAGCGGTAATGTAATAACGGCAAGAATAGTTTGGAAAGTAATAATCCCTGCTATTAATTGGCTATCTCCATTAAGCTGCTTAGTTAAAATATAGGATGTTGGTGCGGTAGGTATGGAGAAAAAGATAACTAAAAGCACACTTTCTAATGTAGGTAATTCAAATAAATAAGCCGTAAATGAGGCTAGAATAGGCATAGCAAGCAAGCGAAATAATGTTGAAACCATAATAGGTTTAAACTCTTTTCTGAGCGTTGCTGTTTGTAATGCCCCACCAATACAAATTAGCCCCAAAGGTAAACTGGCTGCAGCCAATAATTTTAAAAATTGATCAGACCCAAATGGTAAACCTATCGGTAATAAATTTAATAATATTCCGACAACACAAGAAATAATCAATGGGTTTTTCACAATAGGCATGACTAGCTGCTTTAATGAAACTTTTTTTCCTGCACTTAACGACAGTACTGCAATAACATTACAGCTGGGAACTAAAATCGCCATAATCACCGCTGAAATCGCAATCCCTTCCGATCCAAAAAGATCCGCAACAATCGCCAACCCTAAATAAGTATTAAAACGAATAATTCCTTGAATGTGAGCTCCAAATCGTGGAATTGGTATTCTAAATAAATATTTATTTATCACGACAAGCAGTGAACTTACAGCAAGGATGAAAAAAATGGCGCCGGCAAGATAGGGTAATTTGGGGTTATTGAGCGGTGCATTCGCCAAACTGTTTATTAATAATGCAGGGAATAAAATAAAGTAATTGAGTTTTTCTGCACTAGGCCAAAAATCGGCAGAAAATAGTGCCGTTCTACGTAAAACAAAACCCATTGCGATGAGAGCAAACAACGGCCACAACACGAGTAAGATCTTTTCCATGATTAAGAAATTCTTTTTTTTCAAACCATTATGAATTGATAAATGTGACTATATCGTTAAAATTAATGGGATGTTAGTTAAAAAAAGCGATGTTGCTAGATACCCTTCCAGAGTGTGAACTTTATTCAAAAATACAGTGCAGGTTATTCTGATAGCCAACACATTTATTTATCGTTACTCTCATTAAATCTAATTATTATTTTTTCAAGTTATTCCTATGGATATAAAAAACCTTTGTAAGCTCTACCGAACTGGTAAGAAATTTAAGTATGTCTTTTTCTGGGGGCATCAAACCAAGCAACAGCAAGTCACAAAAAGCTGTTTTAGCCAATGGTACCCTGCCCCTTTTATCGTTGATGGTAACCGTTTCGCCAGTGCTGAACATTTTATGATGGCAGAAAAAGCACGTTTATTTGGCGATAGTGAAATTCTGCAAAAAATTATCCATGCTCCGAATCCTGGAGCAGCAAAAGCCTTTGGACGAGAAGTTCGAGGCTTTAAACAAGATATTTGGGATGCAAACAGATTTGATATTGTTGTAAAAGCTAATTTGGCCAAGTTTTCTCAAAATGATGCACTAAAGCAGTTCTTATTGGCAACCAATGAGCGCGTCCTTGTGGAAGCGAGCCCTGTCGATAAAATATGGGGAATTGGTTTAGCGGAAGATGCGGAGAATATTGAAAATCCGCTTACATGGAAAGGCTTAAATTTATTGGGCTTTGCATTAATGGAAGTACGGACACAATTAGCCAATTAAGATTTTTAGCACAAATATCCCGCTGTTATCAAACAGCGGGTCTTCATTTTATTAAATACTCATTTATAGTGGCATTCTATATTCAATAACGCCCGGTTTTTCTGCGACCCAATTGTATAACTTTTGTCCACGTAAATTGGTTTCCTGGGTATGCCAATATAAACGTCCACACTGTTTCTGCTGCGCTTGTTGCTGAACAAACTCAATTAATTGCTTCCCTACATGGCGACCACGAACTTCAGGGGTCACATAAAGATCTTCTAAATAACAAAAATCATTTTCTGCCCAAGTGGAACGGTGGTAAAGATAGTTCACAAAACCAACCACTTTGTTCCCTTCCAACGCAACAGCACAATGCATTGGCTCTTTTTCATCGAAGAAACGCGCCCATGCTTTTAATGTAATTTCTTCACTTAAATCCACTTGATAAAATTTTTGATACTCCAACCAATAAACTAACCATTCTGGGTAGTGCTCAGGAGAAACAAACTCAATAGATACCAGTAGTTCTGCATTATTCATAATAACCCTTCCATTTGTAGACATATAACTGAATGAGGTTATAGTACAGAGCTATCTGGTACTGTATAAGATACACTTTTGTTATTTATTTAGGATCCACTTATGAGAAGAAAGCAGCAAGCTCAGTTCCCACTGTTATTAATTGAACAGGGTCGAATTAATGAAGGGGTTTACCATACGATCCGTAATGCAATATTGGATGGACGAATTGCTGCTGGCCTAAAATTACCTTCGACTCGGGCGTTGGCTGAGATGATGTCAATTTCGCGCAACTCAGTCATTGCTGGATTTGAACGCCTAATCGATGAAGGTTATTTATATTCAAAGCAAGGCTCTGGAACGTATGTTTCTGCACAAATTCCTGACGAGTTAGTTCGTACAATAACCACCAATCAAGCCGCTTTCCAACGAGAGAATCCTGCACTTTATCTGAACCCCATATTGAATAACCTTCAGCCACTTTGGGCACAGTCTCGCCCCAATACCAATAAGCGCTCAATATTTAATATTGGCGTTGGTTGTGTTGATCAGTTTCCCCATGACCTTTGGGGGCGGTTATTAGGAAGAGTTTGGCGAAAATCCAAGCATGATATCACGCACTATAATCATCCTGATGGCTATATACCACTCAAAAAATTATTAGCTGATTATGTGCGTTCAACCCGAGGTGTTCATTGCAATGACAAGCAAATTATTATCGTCAACGGAACCCAGCAGGCAATAAATTTAGTAGCTAAAGTCTTATTAAAACAAAGCGATACTGTTTGGCTCGATGACCCTGGTTATGATAGTGCTCGTGCAATTTTAACCGCCGCTGGCGCCAATATTTCACCGATCCCTTCCGATAATGAAGGGATGAATATTGAATACGCGGCTGCATATCATGGTGATGCCAAACTGATTTACACTACACCATCACATCAATTTCCACTTGGAACAACTTTAAGTCTACCCCGCCGTCTTGCACTATTAGATTGGGCGCAACAGAACAATGCTTGGATATTTGAGGACGATTACAACAGCGAATTTCGTTTTCTATCCAAACCGATTCAAGCCTTACAAGGGCTTGATAATCATCAACGTGTTATATATGCCGGTACATTTTCTAAAATGATGTATCCCGGTTTTCGCCTTGGATTTTTAATTGTGCCAGAAAGTCTGAGTGAAACTTTTACGATGATGAAATATTACAGTGACAGTCATTGTAGTTATTTAGAACAAGCCGCTTTAGCGCAGTTTATTCAAGAAGGTCATTACGCGAGACATATTCGTAAGATCCGCAAAATTTGTTATGAACGCCAAACTGCTTTTTGCCAATCCATCAATCAATATCTCCCGCATATTTTTGATGCCCAAATGAATGATTCAGGAATCCATACCGTCTGTTGGGTAAGAAAAGGCTATAACTTAGAGATTATCCTAGAACAGTGTCGTAACCTTGGTTTTGGTGCACAGCCATTATCTCGTTATTGTATTAACAGCCAAAATAATGATGCCATTCTATTTGGATATGCCGCCCACACTGAACAAGAGATCATCCAGAACATTCAGTTATTAAGTGAGGCATTGTTGAAAATATACCCAGGTTAAACAGAAATGATATTCGCCGCAATTCCGATTGCCGCTAGTATTGGACGGCTTATAAGATGACCTCAATGTAACTTTTCACTCTATTGAGGTGTCTATGACAAAAATAAGCTACCCATATGAACTGGAAATCGGTGACATTGTTTTCACCAGTATCGGCACTGAAGTTTTTCGCCAAATCGCTTCTGCATCAAAGTGTTGGAGTAACCATGTGGGCATGATCGTTGGTCATGATGGAGAAGACTATTTAGTCGCAGAAAGCCGCATTCCTTTATCGACCACCACCACATTATCCCGTTTTATTGCCCGCTCATCTGAGCATCGTTACAGTGTGCGCCGCTTATCCACACATTTAACCGAGGCACAAAAACAGGCATTAGTGACACAAGTTTTTCCACGATTAAATAAGTTTTACCATACTGGGTTTAAATATGATTCATCACGCCAGTTTTGCTCAAAATTTGTATTCGATATTTACCAATCTGCCTTATCTATTCGCATTGGTGAAATCGAAACTTTCCAAGAATTATTAACAAAAAATCCGAATGCTAAATTAAAATTCTGGAAGCTGTGGTTTATTGGTTCCATTCCTTGGGAGCGCACGACCGTCACCCCTGCTAGCTTATGGCATCATCCAGAGCTTTCTTTGGTGTACCGTAGTCACGAAGATATTCATTAATCCCTGCATTTAACAACTGATTGATTGACTCTGACTACACAGATAAAGAGCCCTGAACCACAGGGCTTTAGCTAGCAACTCAACGTTTTTAGGAGTAACTTCAGCACTATCTTCACGCTATTTTTTGACTCTATTTCCTCATCAAAATACCCTCCTACCCCATACACCGATTTTTATGCCCGTTCGTTTGTTCAAAACGCAATTAATGGATGAGCACGTTCAGTAAAAGGATTGAGGAGAAACGTAATGGCGAATCAATTCCGAGAAAAACAAGTCCCTTTAATGTTATTTGTTTCTTACAGCGATAATTCATTTAAACAGCATCATCCAAGAGCATCTCATGGGGGAAATAATATGGATTCAAAGTTAAATAGCTTAGAAAAAGAGATCGATAAAATGAAAAATGATCTGCATGAAGTCAAAACCAATATCGCCGTAATTAAATCCAACTATTCCACCAAAGAAGCTTTAGCCGCCAGCGCCAATAAAATCATTCTATGGTTTGTGGGTAGTGTGATATTGACTCAATTACTACCAGTGGTGGCTAGAGTTGTGGATGTGTGGGTAAAGTGATTAGCAATTATATTAATGAAATTGCCTTACTTATCTTGATTATTAGAACCACAAAAAAAGGCACTCGCCCCCGAGTGCCTTTTGGCTATTACCTTAAGCAGCTTACTCCTTAATATTTAAGCTGCTACATTTAACTTAGACAAAAATTCATGCAAACATTTTGGAGTTTCTGCATATTGACTTAACTCAGAAATACAATTTAATTTTGACAGTTGCAATCTAACATTTCCTTTTTCTTTAAATATACAACGTCCTGTTTTTTTACACCGATCTTCTTTTATTTTTTGCAGGAAAATTCTAAAAAACTCTAAGTTCTGTTTCCCTCTAAACCATAATTCTCCATTTAAATTTTCTAAATAACATTTAGATTCATCCAAGTTAATAATCAAGTCACTTGGCAATTCAGAGAATATAG
>NZ_JAERJY010000183.1:0-5792 GCF_018257375.1 Providencia sp. JGM181
GTTCTATATCAATTTTAATTAATTAATGAATGACTCAGTAATTAATTTAGAAGTGAGAATGTTGGCTTAATGATTTCTGTTTTTTAAATCACATAAATGAGATGGAGCTCGTTTATATAAAAAAATCTCTAACCTGAATGAAATTCATCAAGTAGGAAAGCTAGAGGAATTTTTCAAGGGTGCACTGATTAAGTAAATGGACTTAATTTTGCATCAGTGGAAACAGGAAAGAGAAAAAGAGAAATAGCAGTTCCTACTCATTTAAAGGAAAACTTTTATGAAACTGAATAAATTAGCATTAACTCTAGCTTTAGGTTTAGGTGTTGGCGTTTCAGGTGTTGCTTTAGCTGCTGATCCAGTAGAAAGCTCACAAGGTGAAATCCGTTTTACTGGTTTCATTAACGACGTTCCATGTTCAATCGATGCTGACAACCTGAAGCAATTAGTTGAATTCGGCGAAATCGCGTTACATGAACTGACTTCTAACCAATTCCGTTCAGACAGCAAAGCGTTCGATATCGTTCTGAAAAACTGCTCTACTGAAACTTACAAAAACGCAAAAATCACATTTACTGGTTCTACAGTAAACGGTTTCCAAGGCTTCACTGGTGACTTACTGGGCTTAGGCGGTAAAGTTAAAAACGCTGGTATCGTAATCACTAACGGCGCTGACAAAATCGTTGAATTCGGTAAAGCATTCCCAGGTACTGGTGACGGCTACGCGTTAAACAATGGTGACGGTTCACAAACTACTCTGCACTTCGCAGCGTACGTTAAAGGTAACGAAGATCCAACTCAAAAAGCTACTACAGGTCGTTTTGACACTGTAGCTAACTTCAAAATTGTTTACCAATAATAGTCAGTTTCTATAGAGAACAATATGGCGTAGTCATACGCCATATTTCTTATATCGTCTTCACTGTATCTGTTTGTATAGGCGCATAGTTAATGAAAAGCATGAAGCTAAATCTAATTACAAAATTAATGCTTTTAATGTTAACGCCAATGGTTGCATTCTCTGAAGAGGCCGTTGATTTTAACACCGACTTCATTGATTCTGAAGGTAAAGAAAACGTCGACTTCAGTAAGTTCTCTCACGCCAACTATGTCCCTCCTGGGGATTACTCTTTAGCGATTGAAGTTAACCGCGCTAAAGTTTCTATGGAACAACCTATCACCTTTTTTAATCCTAATTACGACGACAAAGTTTCGTTGGCATGTGTCACGCCTGAAATTTATGCATTATTGGGATTAAAAAAGGAGTGGAATAACCAAGTCAAATGGTTAGATGATGGAAAATGTTTGGATATTCGTTCAGTTCCGGATATGACCATTCAAGGGGATTTGGCAAAGAACGTTGTACAGTTCAATATTCCTCAGGCCTACATGGAGTACTCAGACCCTGATTGGGACCCACCATCTCGTTGGGATGACGGGATCATGGGTGCATTTATTGACTATAACGCGACAGGACGCGTTGTTAATAAACAAACCGGCGATAAAGGAACGAAATCAGGTCTGACGGCCACAGGGACAATGGGTGCAAACTTCGGTGCATGGCGTTTGCGTGCCGATTGGCAAACTCAAAATGGTGAGCTGAATAAAGGCAGTAAATCATGGTCTTGGAACCAATTGTACGCCTATAGAGCGATTCGTTCACTGAGCGCTCGTTTAACGCTAGGTGAACAATATTTAACCTCTAATTTATTCGATAGTATTCGTTATCTTGGTGCAAGTATAGAAACCAACGAATCCATGTTGCCACCTCGCTTACAAGGCTATGCGCCTGAAATTGCGGGTGTTGCAAAAACGAATGCGACAGTCATGGTAAAACAAGATGGTCGTATTATTTATCAAACAGAAGTTAGTCCTGGTCCATTCCGTATTCAGGATGTGAACTCATTCGGTGGCGGTACGCTGGATGTAGTGATTCAAGAACAAGATGGCACAACAAGCAGCTATCGAGTGGAAACCTCTCGACTGGGTACGTTGACACGCCCTGGTCAGCTGATTTATCAATTTGTGATGGGTAAACCGACAAAAGATGACCATGATACTCAAGGCCCTGCATTTAGCATGGGATCGCTCTCTTGGGGGGCGACAAACAATATCACGGTTTATGGTGGTTTACAGGCATCATCTGAATATCAAAACGTTGCATTTGGTTTAGGTCGTGACTTTGCGCCATTTGGTGTTTTATCTGGAAACATCAACATTTCTCGCGCGCAAATGGGGCGACTGGATGACAATGAAACGTTAACCGGTAACTCTTATAACCTGACGTATTCTAAGCAGTTTGATGAAATTAACAGCCAGATTACGTTTGCGGGCTATCGATTCTCTGAACGAAATTATATGTCAATGAGTCAGTTTATTGACCGTCGCTATAAAGGCGATAAGGTCGATAGCGGTAAAGAACTTTATACCATTATCTTTGGTACGGCGTTCCCTGATTATAACGCCAATATGTATTTAAACTATTCGCACCAAACCTATTGGAATAGAGCATCAACCAACCAGTATAACTTTACGCTTTCAAACTATTTTGATATCGGCAAAGTTAAAAACATCAGTCTGAGCTTAACGGCATATAAAACGAAATCACGCGACAATGATGATGATGGTATTTATTTAAACCTCATGATCCCATTAGATAAAAATGAGTCGAGCATAAGCTATTCAGGTTCTTATTCTGGGGGGAATAACTCCAATAACGTTAACTATTATAGCCGAATTGATAATCGCTCCTCTTACTCAGTGTCTGCAGGTAACTGGGATAAAGATAAAGTCACGACTGCGGGCACATACAGTTACGATGGCGATAGAAGCCAGCTGAATTTGAGCGGTACCTATATTCAGGATAACCAAACCGCCGTTTCTATGCAGTTAAAAGGCGGTATGACAATGACGGGTGAAGGTGGCGCGATACACCGTAATAACTCAATTAGTGGCGGATCAAGAATATTAGTCGATACTAATGGTGTCGCAGATGTACCCATCTTAAATGGAGTAACACCAGTGAAAACCAACCGTTACGGTAAAGCCGTGATCACTAGTGTGATGGACTACAACCGTAATAATTTAAATATTGATCTGAAAAATGTGCCGGACAATGCAGAAGCGCTGCAATCGACACAGTATGCAACCCTGACAGAAGGTGCCATTGGTTACCGTAAATTTAATGTCATCACGGGTGAAAAATTAATGGGAATTATCAGCTTAGCTGATGGAAGCTACCCACCATTTGGGGCTTCAGTGAAAAATGCGAAAAAAATAGAAGTCGGAATTATTTCAGATAAAGGTTTTGTTTACTTAGCGGGTGTTAACCCATCAGAGTCGCTTGATGTGACATGGGGTGATGATACGTCATGTCATATTCAACTGCCTGAAAAATTAGATAGCAACATGGAGCACGATGTTTTACTGCCATGTAAATAATTAAAAAAAAATTTTTAACGTCAACGGTGAAAATATGAATTTATTAACTAAACGCAATGCAGTCGCTATTTTAAGCGCCTCATTACTGGCTCAATCAGCTTATGCAGCCATTGCTATTGATAGAACTCGTGTGATTTACAACGAGGGCGATAAATCAGTGAGCGTTGGTTTGAGTAATGAACACAAAACTAGCCCTTATTTGGCGCAAGCATGGATAGAAAACGATAAAGATGAAAAAGTAAATTCTCCCTTTATTGTGACGCCACCGGTACACCGACTTGAAGCGGATTCAAAAAGCCAAATTAAAATTCAGTCTGTGCCTGCTATTGCTAAATTACCGAAAGATCAGGAAAGCGTTTATTACCTAAACGTGCGAGAAATACCACCGCGCAGTGAGAAAGCCAACGTATTACAAATTGCGTTACAAACAAAAATTAAACTGTTCTATCGTCCCGCTGCGATTGCAACGAAAGATAGAATGGAAACTATTCCTCAAGAAAACGACATCAAACTGGTGAAACAGGGTAGTGGATATATCGTCAAAAACCCAACCCCTTATTTCTTGTCAGTAACTAAATTAAATAAAGGTAAGACAGAAGTAACTGGTTTTGAACCTATTATGGTTCCACCTCGCGGTGAAATGAGTTTAGGAAAAAGTGCAGGGGATATCGGGACATCACCAACCTTAGTATATCTCAACGATTTTGGCGGTACGATTGATTTGAAATTTAACTGCAGCGCGGTTGAGTGTTCTGTCGTACCTAGAAAATAAGGTCTACCGCTATGATGTCTATTAAAAATTTAGCCAAGGTATTATTGATATCATCGACTCTTTTTACGTCAGGTGCCCTTGGGTTTTCAGGCTACCTGTATGTAGAAATTAAAGGTGTCGTCTTATCCAAACCCTGCCAGATTAATAATGGACAAGCCATAGAAGTCGATTTTGGCGATGTCATGACAACGCGTATTGAAGGTGAAATGTATAAACAGCCAATGGACTACACCATTACCTGTAAAGACGGCGTTCAGCCAAAATTGAATATGTATATTGACGGCACGCCCGCTGCATTTGACCAGCGGGTGCTTAAAACGAGTGTCGATAATCTCGGTGTCCTTTTTAAGGCGGATACCAGCGATTTCCCATTAAAAACTAGGCGTGCCTTTAACTTTGCATCACCGACTAAATTATTTGCGGTGTTGGTGAAGAAAAGTGGTACTGATTTGCCAGCGAAAGCCTTCACGGCTAATGCGACACTCAAAGTTGAGTATCAATAAGGGTGATAAACATGCGGGACATTTATAAGCTTATTGGGGTGTTTTTACTGTTTATCTTATTCCCTTTCTCTTCAACGGCGAGAGATAACGAAACAGACATTCTGATTAAAGGTAATTTAATCACGCCGCCACCGTGCCATATTGATAATGGTAAAGATATTGAAGTGGAATTTGGTAACGTTTCCATTAAATCCATTCAAGGTAATGCTCAAAAGAGACAAGTGAATTACCAAATCCAGTGTGAAGAAAACAAGAACAACTGGGCCATGTATTTAACATTAAATGGCGCAAAAAGTGCATTTGATACTAATGGGTTGAATACAGGAATTACCAATCTTGCGGTTAAATTTCAACTGGGCGATCAAACTTTAGATTTAGGCAAAAAATATTTAATTAACCCAAGTAACCCTGGGGTACTTTGGGCTGTATTGGTTCGTGATGGTAATAAAGAGCTGAAAACGGGCGACTTTATTGCAAACGGAACCATGCTAGTGGAGTACCAATAATGAATAAGAAAATACGTTTTGGAATTTTATTTGCATTACTGGGAAACCTCGCTGCGGTAGCAACGATGCCTGCACAAGCCGCGCAGAATAATATGAAAATCAAAGGGACGCTGGTGAACGCACCTTGTGTGGTGTTACCAGAAAATTCAAAGGTTGAAGTCGATTTTGGTGATATCCGACTGTTGGATATCTATGAGCCGGGATTTCAATTTCCGAATGAATCCTTCACGTTAGTGTTGTCAGATTGTGATTTGACCATTGCGCAAAAGTTGAAAGTAAAATTCTCAGGAACTGAAAACTTACTGTTGCCAGGTTCCCTCGCGTTGACGGGCAGTGATTTAAACCCTGGATTAGGTATTTTTATTGAGTTAACCGATGGAACCCCGATGAAAATTAACCAATTTTCATCGCTAATGCCAATCAGTAAAGCAGGTAAGAATGAATTACAGTTTAATTCATTTATCAAAGCGACATCGGATGTTGTGAATAATAAACAAGTGAAAGTCGGTAAAATATCAGCTACTGCAACATTTATATTTGAGTACGAGT
Organism: Providencia sp. JGM181; assembly: GCF_018257375.1. Taxonomy (NCBI): domain Bacteria; kingdom Pseudomonadati; phylum Pseudomonadota; class Gammaproteobacteria; order Enterobacterales; family Morganellaceae; genus Providencia; species Providencia sp. JGM181. The sequence goes on from NZ_JAERJY010000183.1 coordinate 5,769, forward strand.
AATTTTATTATCAAAGCATATTTC
>NZ_JAERJY010000184.1:0-5715 GCF_018257375.1 Providencia sp. JGM181
AGACAGAAATAAATGTGCCCCAGTGGATTACTATAAAAATAAGCACTCTAAGTTTGAGATAGAACAAGAAAGAGAAAAAGCACTACAAGAATATCATCAAGGGAATTTTTGCTATTCATTTAGGCGAGTAACCGATAATCAACAGGGAAAAGAGGTTTCATCCTTTTTAGAGATTAAAGCATTTTTAGATAGCAAAAAATTCAAATTCTTTCTGTCTGAAATAACGAAAAAAAGTATCAATACATTATCGCTATGTTATTTAAGCTGGTTTGATTTAGGGGATTTCCTAGCCACACACTGCGACTCTGGTTCCTGCATTAATATTGTCATTAACTTTACGAAAGGTTGGGAGAGTAACCATGGTGGCTTGACTTTTATTTTGGACAAACAGAAAGAAAACATCATAGAAGCATTAGTACCAACGTATTTGAGTACATTAATTATTGATACGGGAGAAAAAAGTATTCCCCATTTTGTCTCAATGGTGAATTCGGTAGGTGTTAGAGGCGCTAAAAGAATGGCGGTGGTTGCTCGATATGACGCATAAAAATACGGTCATTATATTTTCAGCGATAATATCTATACTGTGGGGAATGGGGTTTCCGATCTCGAAAATCGGCATTGGAATTGTTGGGGCATGGGTATTCCGATTCTACTCTGCATTGATAGCTTTGCTGGTGCTGTTATTTGTATTTTTCTTTATATATAAAAAGCAATTTATAGCGAACCATTTTATTCGTTGCATTCCTCTTGGCATTTTAAATATGTTCCTCGTGCCAATATTAAACAACATTGCGCTCCAATTTACGGACTCCGTTAAGGCGTCAGTATTGGTCTATACCATGCCAGCGATAACGTCTTGCTTTGTGATGATAAGTCAGCGGAAGATAATCTTGAACTCGTTGATTGTCTCGGTACTTTGTGGACTTGGAATTCTGTTTTTTACCTCATTTGATGTGATGAGCTATGGTGAGGTGATTATCTTGCTAAGTGCATTTGCATGGGCGCTAGGAACCTTTCTATCAGGACACATTGCCGTCAGCGTTGATGTTTTTTCAAAGGTGCTTTATCAAAATATCACTTCATTCTTGATTATATTGATTTTTACGATGTTTCTATCTGTCAATTTAGATCTGACAAGCTATGGATTGAGTTACCATAGATTGATGACGGAATTACTGATTCCCGTGATTTTTATCGGTGTAGCAAATGGTGTTCTAGTTTACATTTTATGGTTTTACATGATTGATCATGGCGGGGCTGAATTATCGTCTTATTCAATTCTTATTTCACCGATGATGAGTGTGGTTATTTCTTATTACTACTTAGGCGAAGCAATAAACTTGAATATGTTGATTGGAATGGTTTTGATTTTTACCAGTGTTGCTTTGGTCTTTTTGAAGAAGGAAAACTAACGGATACATTTTTGCCTATATTGATTAACGCTGTATTGTCTAACCCAAGTTAGTTAGTTTATTCGTCTGACTAGCGAACTGCATTTTGCTTTAACAATAATGTCAAAAAACAATAACAATAAGCCTCTTATTAAGATACAATCTGCGCCCATCTATAGGCTATGAAACACCGGAAAACCGTTGCATTTACGTCACGCGATTCGACAATTTGCCGCTTACCTTGCCTTACTCGCTGTTGCGATGTTGTTCGTTGCGCCATTGATTTCAAAATCAATGTCACACATGAACGATTGCTCAATGGGGCATGGGGAAATGGCGGAGCATTCGGTGCAGCAGCATCAAGAAATGCCATTGTCTGAACATTGCGAAGATGGCGGTGCGATGAACCATATGCTGATGACGGGAATCGGGCAATCACCGATGGAAGACATCGCGTGTGGTTACTGCCAGCTACTTGTTCACTTCCCATTTTTGATTTTATTTGTTGCTGCGGTGATCCGCCAATTAGCAACCCTCGCTATCTTTGTTCCTTTCGAACGTTGTATTCAATTACGAATTTTCCGTCCTTGGTCATTACAGCTAGCTCGCGCACCACCGACATCCTATTGATTCTTATTTCTTTATTTAACGTAATTTAAAACTGCATTTTGTCTTCAATGGACAAAACCACTTCGCTTATCCTGAAATTTGGCTTCATTTTCAGGAGGCTAGGCTGTTTTTCAAAAGAAGCTGAGTGGTCATTAACTCCTTGAGTTAATAGCAGTAAGAAACAGATAAAAATAGGCTAAAAATGAACTCAATTAATTTTAAATTTGCACCTATGACTGCGCTGGTGATTTCGGCTATCGCGTCAACATCCACTTTCGCCAAAGAAGAAAATCAAAGCTCAATCACCGATAGCTCAGTGATGATTGTCACCGCGCCAGTGGACTCGCCGTTAACTATTTCAACATCGCCTAAAACCCCAAGACAGCCAGTACCTGCGAGTGATGGCTCTGATTACTTGAAAACGATCCCCGGTTTTTCCCAAATCCGTAACGGTGGAACAAATGGCGACCCTGTTTTTCGTGGCATGTTTGGTTCTCGTCTTAAGATCATGACGAATGACAGTGAAATGTTGGGAGCGTGTCCTTCCCGTATGGATGCGCCGACATCCTATATTTCACCGGAAAACTTTGACTTGCTCACCATGGTGAAAGGTCCTCAAACCGTATTATGGGGACCTGGAAACTCGGCGGGAACGGTGCGTTTTGAGCGTGAAAAACCTGTCTTTACGGAGGGGGGCATTCAAGGTAATGCGAGTGCATTGACGGCATCGAACCAGCGTTGGGATGCTAATGCTGATGTGAGCTTGGGCAATGAGAAAGGCTATGTACGCCTGACTGGCAATAAATCTCACTCTAATGACTATAAAGATGGTAACGGGAACAAAGTACCGTCTAAATGGGATAAATGGAATGCGGATGTTGCAGTGGGCTGGACGCCGGATGAATACACATTACTCGAGCTTTCCGCAGGGAAAGGTGATGGTGAAGCGCGATATGCAGGGCGAGGTATGGATGGCTCTCAATTCAAGCGTGAAAGCTTAGGATTACGTTTCGAGAAAAGCAATATCGGTGAGGTATTCGATAAAATCGAAGGGAATGTTTACTACAACTACGCCGACCATATTATGGATAACTATTCACTGCGTAGCCCAACGAGCACAATGGGATCTGGCGGTGGGCATATGGGCGGTGGCCATGGCGGGCACGGTATGATGATGAATATGCCAATGAAAATGCGTGTTGACCGCGAGACGATGGGCGGTCGAGTCATGGGGACGTGGTTATGGAGTGATTATGAGCTGCGTACTGGTGCAGATATGCAGACCAATAAGCACCGTAAAAACAGCAATAATAGCTGGAAAAAAGATGCAGAATTTCAAGATTATGGCGTATTCAGTGAGGTCACTTGGACTGCGAGCGAGCAAGGTAAGGTGATTGGTGGTGGACGTTTAGACCGCGTATTGGTGGATAATTACACCGATGTAGGGTCTTCCGGTCGTAACACCGTCATGCCAGCAGGATTCGTTCGCTATGAACATGCATTACCTGAAACGCCAGTGATGCTATACGCAGGGGTAGGGTATACAGAAAGATTCCCAGATTATTGGGAGTTATTCTCGCCAAAAATGGGTCCGAATGGCAGCAAAAATGTTTTCGACAATGTGAAAACCGAGAAAACGACACAGTTAGATATTGGTGCGAAATACAATGATGATAAAGCCAATGCATGGATTTCTGCTTATGTAGGGCGCGTTGATGATTTTATTTTATTCCGCTATAGCCCAACTAACGCCAGAATGAGCCAAGTTGAAAACGTCAATGCGATGATCATGGGCGGTGAAATGGGCGTCGCTTATCAACTCAGCGATGAGTGGAAAGCCGATGCAAGCCTTGCGTATTCTTGGGGGAAAAATAGAACTGATGGACGTGCACTGCCTCAAATGCCGCCATTGGAAAGCCGTTTAGGTTTAACGTGGGAAAAAGGCGATTGGACAACGACGGGGTTGGTGCGCATGGTGAGTCGTCAAGATCGCGTAGCAATCAACGAAGGTAACGTGGTTGGAAAAGACTTCAGCGAAAGTGCAGGTTTTACGGTATTTTCGATGAATACTGCATACCGTATTAATGAAAGTGTAAAACTGAGTGCGGGTGTTGATAACTTGTTTGATAAAACCTACAGTGAGCACTTGAACTTAGCAGGTAATAGCGGATTTGGTTATTCGTCCAATAGCCCTGTAAATGAGCCAGGTCGAACATTCTGGGGTAAACTGAACGTCACGTTCTAATTTATTCAGTACTGAATGAAGCTAACAACCCGTGTAAAAGCGGGTTGTTAGTTTTTATGTAATCACAGGAATATAGTAATTCAGCTCTTGGATGTAAGTATGAGGGTGACTAGTAAAATCCTCATAAGTTGGCGTTGATTTTAAAACATAATGTTCGATATCAGCGCCTAAGCCGCGAGCAATATCCATCTCGGCGAGCACTTTTCCATAAACGGTATAAATAATGTCGTTATAGTCAGTGCCTTGTAAATTACCGATAAATTTAATTTGCAAATAATTGCCAGCAGGAACCATCAGTTTTTTAGTAAATGGTGGCATGACATCAAGATCGTTTTCATCAAATGCAGTGGAATAGAGGAAGCGACCTTCTTCATCGGAGCTTTTATCGACCCCGTGGATAGCATACAAGTTTTTGGCAACAATCTTGTTTCTATCTAAAAAGTTTTTCCAATACTGGCGTCGTAACTCTTCAGTTTTTAAGTTCCACTCATTAATGCCTTGTGTGTAGCGATGAGTCATTCCCACTAAGTGGATCTCTTTTAATTCAACTAATTCCACATGAGCTTCGAGTTCTTTACTTTCACGTAGAGGAAGGCAGAATCCTTCAATATGCCAGCCTGAGCGTTTACGATATTCAGAAGGCGTTACACCAAATTGTTTCTTGAATGCACGGCAAAAAGTTTGTTGTGAATCAAATCGATAGCGTAGTGAAATATCCATGATGCTATCACTCGTTAAGCGTAAAGCAACCGCAGAGCAGGATAAACGACGAGCGCGAATATAAGCACCTAACGCAAGACCTGTTTGGGCTTTAAATAATCGTTGAAAGTGCCATTTAGTGTATCCAGATTTATCAGCCACGGTATCAAGGGAGAGCCGTGACTCTAAATTTTGTTCGATCCAGAGAATAATTTCCCTGATAACACTTTCTTGTAGCATGGTTACCTTTCCAGTCACTTTTGCAACAGACGTTATTTTAAGAGCCAAATCTGAGCATTAAAGTTAGATAAAACTCATCGTAATTGAACATAGGATAACATGTCTACTGGCAATTTTTTTATATGCAATGTGAAGTTAGGTAAGTTTTAATTGGGTTTTTACACTCGAAATGATGGTTGGTTAGGCTATTAAACAGAGGTACCGTATTAGGAATACGCTGAATTTTTTGATAGCCTACAACGCATTTTTTGTTAACTCAGTCTTTATGCAAAGAAAATGCTATTCATATAAATAGAATTAAAGCGTTTAACAAATGAATAGAATTAAAGCAAATATTCAATAGGTTACTCGATTCAGTTGGTGTGAATATAATTCAATCATCATTCATTAATATTCATATTTTGTATGACAAAATAAGTTATTTGAGAAAAGTTAAATAAATGATAAAAAATTATTCTGATAGTGATAGATGATTTAGTCAGTTATTATTATGATATTGCATGTTGTTTAAGTGAATATGTCATTAGT
>NZ_JAERJY010000185.1:0-5640 GCF_018257375.1 Providencia sp. JGM181
GAGACAGGTATTAGCAATATAAAGCGCAATAACTAAAACTAAAATAGCGCCAGCATGCAGCAGCGTAGTCATCGGATCACTGTGGTCAACAATAATCAGACGGATAATTGCCGTGATACCAATGTAGATAAAATAGCGTAATGGGAAATGATAACCTGACATAAAGTACTTTATAATCAAAGCAATAAACTCAAAGTATAGAAAGTAAATGACAATTCCTTCTAAAAGCTCATACGCTTTAGCCTCTTGGTTTCCTCCAAACATTAACGATGCCATCGTAAATGTTTCTTTTGCTAAAAAGAAAACTAACACCGCAGCAAGCACAATTAAACCTGCGTTAAGAACCCATTGTAATACCCAAGCGATATTACTAGCGTGGCGCATTCCTTTCATATTATTCATTAATCATTCCTCAGGTTACTCTCTCTACGTTTAAAATAGATAATTTATCCTTTTCTATTTACCTTAGATTAAGCATAACCTTTCAACATTATGTAAAAAAACAAAATAGAATGGCTTAATTATAATTGAAATTTCTGACGCTGACATTACAAATGAATGTTTAGATTACCTTAAGATAAATAGCAGACAATAATGCCTGCTATAAGATTGGAGTTTAGGATTTGTTGGCGAACAAGTTTAATATATCTTGCTCAGTTAGCATTGGCGTCTTTTCAACAAAATTATAATAGCTAGGCTTACAATCAATATAAATTTGTGTTCCCATTTTAGCATTTTTGCTTTCTTCAAATAGCGGGGCAGAAAGGTAATACGTTGACGGCGAATGCAAGTGATAAAATAGATGTGTACCACACTGCTTACAAAAAGCCCTTTCTGCCCATTCCGATGAAGCGAAACGAGTAATAAACTCTCTGCCTTCAATGTCAGGTTCGCCTTCATAGCCGATGGTCATTCCAGGACCACCATTCCATTTTAGGCACATGCCACAATGGCAAACATGAACGGTATCGATAGGCTGATTGATAGTCAGTTTAACTGACCCACATAAGCATTGTCCTTTAGGCATGACCCTATCCTCTATTGATGCAATTAGATTCAAAAAAGGGAACCTTAGGTTCCCTTTTTAATTAAAGATCGTCTGGATTGGATTTATTTGATGACCCAACCTCTTTAAAAAGATACCAACAAAAATAAAGCAGCGCGAAAATACCTACAACAAGTAACAGCCATAGTGCGATAGTCATCCAATGTAAACCTTCTTCCACAGGCTTATCTTGAGTTCTTTTCTCCACTCCACCTAACTCCAATACCTTACCTGTTGTTGTGATTTCAGGGAAATCATCCATCACGTTTTCAACGCTTTCATTTTTACCAATAAGTTGAGTGTAGTTAACATTATCTAAGGTGGCTTGTTTATTTCCCCACACAAGCAAATAAGGCGAAGCACCTTGTATATTCACAATTAGATTCACGGCATCACGCAACCCATAAATCGTAGGTGGCAGCTCATCCCAACTGCCTTTTAATGCAGTTATTCTGAGCCCCTTAATTTGCTTATCGTGGATCATTAAATTCGGATTGCTCGCTTTATCACCATCATTGATTTGATTGAAAACCATCACATTCGCCAACAATTTCCACTCTTCATCACTATTGGCAATATATTCTACTTTCAGCGGTACCACGCGATTTGATTGTTGTAGTTTAATGCTGATTTCATTCAATGGTTGCGGCGTTGGCAAACGATAAATCACTTGTTCTCGAGTGATACCATCGTTTGTCACTTCAAAGAGGAAAGATTCCTGACGATGGAAAGAGTTCATCACATACTGCAATCCCGTCACAGATTGAAGAAGTGGAATTTCATGCTCTGGAGCGCTGACCGTCACTAACATTAGATATGGTGCAATCGGCCCAGTACTTTCCCCTTTTAATAATTCAATCGTATTACTCGCCACAACACCTGAGTCTAATTTCAGGCTCATGACAGGCTGATTCGATGCAATATTTACCCAATTTTTCTTATCGGTACTGTAATAAACAAAAACCTTGGCTTGCCAGTCCTGATTGTTCTGATCCCAACCTAAATTTAAAGTCGATAAAACACCGTTGTCTTTGAATTGATCACGCGTCAGCAAATAGGCTTGATACTTAGTTTTATCTTTTCGTTGTAAATTCGGCAATTCAAGACGGGTTGTTTTTCCTGGCTCAGCTTCCACCAGTATATATTGGCTATCAAATTGATCATCGTCGTTAGGATTCACATTATCTGCACGAGTGACTAAACGTTGAAAATTAAATTTAACATTGGTCGTCGCAACAGATTTATTGGTATCAAAAAATAACGCTGTTGGAATTTCATTTCCTGTACCATTAAAAACACGAATATCTTGCAGAGTATCTGGATACGCAGATCCCATATAGGCAGCTGCGGGCAGCTCTAACCAATAGAACGGACTGTTCCTATCTGGTGTGGCCAGTTCTTTTCCTTGATAAAAATCGTAAGGACTTGCTTGCTTAGAATCATTAGCTCTAGAGTCATTGGTTTTAGAATCGCTAGCATAGCTTCCAAATGATAATAGGCATATTGAGGAAAAAAGAGCGCCCCATGCACATAATGTTGTTAGGTTTTTCACGGCTATTTTCATGCAGTTCATCGCTATTTATCCTGTACCTCAATGTCCGTTTTATGCTTTGGTGGTAATGGGGAAAAATAACCCACAACCAAGATCAACACCGCCACGGCAATAAAGGAGACCGCACGGGAAATGCCATCCTGCCCATACACATCAATAAGAAATAGTTTTACAATCACGCAAGCAAAAATCGCTGCACCACCAATCCACCATGTTCGACTTTTCTTCACTGCTGCAATCACCATGCAGAATAGTGCGGCTATCGCCCAGCTAATGGAAAGAACCGTTTGAACGAGACGCGAATCAAATAAGATATTCTCATTCCAAGGAATATCCGCAAAATCAGCCGTCGCACGAAGAATGATACCGTTATACCAGAAGATAGCTAATCCAATGATTACCACCATCAGACCTTTCACTACCCCAATTTCAATAGGCGTTATTTTTCTTAACTTCGCGATAAAACCTTTGCGCATCAATAACAGTGCTGCAATGCTAAACAGCCCCGCTTCATCTAACGGGTTAACTAATGGGACGTAACTCCAAAACGTGAGCTTGCCATCTTCAAAGTTTGACCAACATGAAAGCACCACCAATACAGCCATAAGTGGTAATAAACTATACCAATACAGCAAACCTTTACGGCGCATTGGTACAAATTTGTTATGTTGTAACCAGTAAAGGATTAATACCACTAAGGTTATCGACATAATGTAAATGAAGTAACCCAGTTCGTGCATTCCCCACGGAAGGTTAGCCACAAACCAGTTAACTTGCGTCGCACCAAACCCAATAATTAACCATAGGTTGGCAACGTGCATTCCTCGTCGAATATACAAGTTTTGGGTACGATAAGCGTGCATTACATACAGAACTGAACTGCCCAAGATCACAGGCCAAATCAGCGAACCTTCACCACGCCCCATCGGATTTTCTGCATTAATAAAATCTAATGTTAAATAGTAATAAGCCACTGCCCATAATAAGAACTGGCATAAAACTAATGGTATCCAATTGATTTTTTGACCACCAAGTCGCCAGCACCACGCGGAGATCAGCACCACTGCCAAAATAATTAAGCTTTCCGTTTCACTGTTCCATGACAGCATATCGGTAAATTCAGGCACCCAAGCGAACCAGACTAATAACCCGAGGATCAAAAATGCATAACTAAGCGCGGTAAAATAGCTCGCCTCTTTCTGGCGCACATGAAATAACCCGCCCGCAAAGAAGCAAGCGGCTATCAGGCTTGGTAGCATGTAAATAACGTTATCGCTCCAATAATAATATGGATAATCACTTAATATTATTAAAGCACTAACAGCAATGAGCAATGACGAGAGCAACGCTAATTTTTTATGCCCTTGATTGAGGGCAAACCACAACATGGCGAAGCCTTGTAATGACCAAACAATCGTCGTCCATTCAAATGACAAGGCGAGCGGTACCGCCAATGTGACGAAGCTAGCCCCAATAATGATATTGCCTAGAGCCATATTCTTACCAGCGGCATTAAAGCGTTTATGAAGCTGTAAGCTGGCAATGAGATACAGTAAGCCAATAAGTAGAGAAATAAATGCTGGCAATAATCCGATGCCATCCGAAATAGCAAATTGCAAGGAAATACTCATTAATGGAGGGAAAAATAATAGCGTATTATCGACAACGAGCTGTTTATTATGTTCGAAACGTAAGGCGAATAACTGAGTTAATACATTGAATACAATCAAGTTAGCAATAATAAATAGCTGACATGATAGATAATAATCATAATGATAATTGTCCATTCCCCATAATATTGCCACGCCATAGGTCATAAACATGCCGACTAAATTTAACGGACGCCATGCTTGCCAGAAGCTGATAACTAAAATTCCTATCGACAACATTAAGTAATAGGAGAATAAAACGATATGGCTACCGCCCCCTGTGGACAGTAATATTGGCGCTAAATAACCGCCTAAAGACGCTAAAATTGCTAAGCTAATCGTACGCTGTAATAATGCCAACCCGATACTTGCACAACAGATGATTAGCATCGCCACAAATGCGAGCCCATAAGGGATCATGGTGTATAACTTGAAAGCGGCAAAAACAGTAATGTATAAGCAGCCGATAGCGCCGCCTTGTAATATCAGACCAAATAACGCCTTTTTCGTGCGTAGCCACCAACCTATACCCAATAAAACTAAACAACCCGCAGCACTGAAGACAAGCCTCAGTTCAGGTGAAATAATCTCATTTTGTACGCTGTAATTCAGTAAGTAAGCAACACCTAAAAATAATAATAAAATTCCTATCTTCGCTAGCGGATTACCTGTCACTAACCACGTGAAGAAATGTGCAAAAATGGATTTATCTTCTGCTTTATTCTGAGATGATGCAGGCTGGCTTGGCTTTGGCTTATCAAAACGATTTGGATTAATTGCTATCGGGTTTACTGCATTAGCTTGTTTGTCACTGGAAACCGCCATCGGTTGCGGCAGAATTTGAGGTGCTTGGGGTTGAGGTGCTTGGGGTTGAGGATCTTGAGCTGCAATTTTAAGTGTATCTACTTGATACTCATTATGTTGGATATCAACTCGATGGGATACTGGGTTTTCTTCATCAATAGCATGAGCAGGTTGAAGACCCTTATCACGGGCTATTTCGACCTCTAGAGAGGCAACCTTTTGGTTTAGCTGGTTAATTTGGTATTGCATTCGACCAGTGCGATTAATCGCAATGATAGCCAGCACAGGGGCAACTATCACACACGCAATTAAAATGAGCCCTAGAAGTATCCATGTATCCACAAATAGGTTTCCTTCTTTAATCCAATGCCAGTAACCCAAGATTAGTTAACAGGATCTTAGAATACACAGTATCAATCGACATTATTCAATAATCATCCTAGTTTAGAGACGAATAACTAAATTGCCAACAGTGGGTAACAAACTGTTACAAAATAACTCTTTTTAAGAGTATTCACGAATTAATCTATTCTATCATCTTATTATTTAACCATCATAAAATGATAGTACATTTTTAATATTTTTTATTC
>NZ_JAERJY010000186.1:0-5490 GCF_018257375.1 Providencia sp. JGM181
AAAGTTTAACGCTCACACGGAAGTAGCTAATTGGTACGGCTTTGAAAATCGATTCTTTGAAGTTACTGATGAAAATAGTGAAGTGGATGCGATTGTTGATGTTCATCATAACTGGGAATGTTATGTCATTGGTGGGAATTTAGCGTCAATAAACCAATATGCGATATGTAATGCAAGCATTATTATGTTGGAATTTCTTCGCTATAAATTACAGACAAAACTCAATACTTATTCTAATGAGAAAATAAAAGTTGATTTAGCTCGGCTAGATTCCTTATTAAGCGGCCATTTTTTAAAAAAAGAATGGGCGCTGAAAGATATTTATGGACATGATCTTACGGGTATTCAATTTTTAAGAAGTGATAAAGTTGAATTAATATCTAAAGAGCCTGAAATAGAGCCAAGGACACGGGGATATTTAATCCCCGAGATTTCGTTGTGATTAGACGAAAGATTTTTAAAATGGGTATTAGGCTATTTTCTTTTCATTATGCTCATCTTGGAGGTTTGCGCTAAGGTTAATCCTTTGGTTTCTGGCGCAAACAGGATGGAAACCACTAAGCCGACTAACGAAACGCCAGCCCCCATGAGTACCACATGGCTAATGCCATATTCGTGAATAAAGACAGGCAGTGCCCACGTTGAAAAAATGGTTCCGATGCGGCTTATAGACATAATCACGCCAACAGCGGAAGCACGAATATCGGTCGGAAAAAGCTCGTTCGGATACAGCCATTGTAATATCCCTGGACCGCCAGAAAAGAAAGCGTAAATACCGAACATAATGATCACTAAGCAGATCCCCAGATTGGAGAATAAACCGAGGATAGCCAGTGCGCAGGTCATAATTGCAAAGCTGCCTATCAGTAATGGCCTTCTGCCCATTTTGTTGAGCCAGTACATTGCAGGTAAGCAGCCGAGCATAAAGAATAGGCTAATGACGACATTACCGAGTGCGGCATTTTTCCCTTGATCCCAACCAAGTTCCCCGACAATTTGCGGGCCAAATGTGTAAATGGCAAACATGGGGATCACTTGGCAAGTCCAAATCGCTGCGGTGAATAAGACAAAAGAGAAGTGCCGCTTGGTAAAAATATCAATAAAGCGGGTTTTCTTTTGCTCTTCGGCCTCAAATACCACGGGCTGACCGAATAATTTGGTCATCATTTTTTGGCATTCTTGATGCCGACCTTTGCGGATCAACCAAAGTGGCGACTCAGGTAAATCAAAACGACCAATCAAAATCACGATGCAGGGAATTACGGCACTTCCAAGCATCCAGCGCCAGCCATCTTCAACATCATATAAAGCATAGCCCACAAGGTTGGCACAAGTGGCACCGACGTACCACATTGCAGCAATAAACCCGACAGCAAAAGCGCGCTGTTTAGTATTGGAAAATTCGGTGATCATCGACGTGGCTATCGGGTAGTCAGCCCCGATGACAATGCCTATTAAAAAGCGCATTAACAGAAGCTGTAAAGGCGTTGAAACAAACATCGTAGCGACGGAGATTGCTCCAATCGCCACAATATCAATCAGGAACATTTTACGGCGACCGACTTGGTCGCAGATATAACCAAATAAAGAGGTACCGATGAACAGCCCCGCTAACGTGGCTGCACCGAGTAAACCAATCCACTCATTACTTAAATTAAGCACTGGAGTGAGCTGCTCTAAGGCAACGCCAATGAGGACTAATACGTAACCGTCAAGAAAAGGCCCACCGCTGCCCCACAACATAATGCGGCGGTGGACTGAGGAAAACTGGATGTCATCAAAGCTTTTAGGTTGCATAGTCGTTACCTGCATTAGCGCAATAAAATAAAAAAAACTCTCGAAGCAACATAACTTTATGGGATAACTTCGCTTCGAGAGTAAGCGCTAGTTATATCAGCCGTATCGAAACTCAATACCGAAGGTACCGCGTGGATATTCCCATTTTTCCAGTGCGCTACCGAGACCCAGAATGCGGCATGTCCCACATTCAAGACAGCCGGCATAATCAAAACGCACCGAGCCATCATCTTGTTTTTTATACAAACCTGCTGGGCAGGCTTTGGTTAATGTTTCGAGTACCGCCATATCAGGTTGCTCTTTGATAACGATATGGGGGATCTCTTCATCGACATTAAATTTATTAATACCGAGTTTGACATCAACATTTACGGGAGCACTCATATCGCTCTCACTCCTTTAATTCCGTCTTTAATTAGATTCATAAAGCCGACTTTTTTCGCATGTTGCAGCATGGTTTTGCGCAGAGGCACAGGGGCTTCATCTGAGATGGTGAACAGTTTTTTGGCAATACCAAGTGCCATCTCCGGGTATGCGGTGAACATGCGCGGGTTATCTAAGAATTCAGGCATTCTTTGGTAGGCTTTCATATCGCGCAGTGGGCCTTGTTCCAGCAAGGTGAGATATTCGCTTAGGCCTTGCTTGCTAAAGTCCTCTTTTTTCATTGCGCTGAGTACGGCTTGAGCTGCAGCTTCACCCGAGGCGACGGCTAAATCCATACCGCGGATGGTAAAGCCTAAGTTCATACACATACCTGCGGCATCGCCAGCCACTAGAACGCCATCTCGAACCAGTTCAGATTGCATTTTTAAACCAGCTTCAGGCACTACATGGGCGGCGTACTCGATCATTTTTCCGCCTTCAATTAATGGTGCGACAGCAGGGTGCTGTTTAAAGTCTTCGAGCATTTGTGGAACAGATTTTTTGGCATCTTTGATATGGTGTAGACCACACACCAGCCCTAACGAAATCGTATCTTCGTTGGTGTAAAGGAAACCACCACCCATCAGTCCATCGGTTGGTGAGCCAGCAAATAGCCATGCAACACCTTCGTTACCTTGAAGGTTGAAGCGGTTTTGTAAAACGTCTTTTGGCAGTTCAATTAGTTCTTTGACGCCGACAGCGACGTGCTCGGCACTGACGCGTTTTGTCATGCCCAATTGTTCTGCTAGAAGGGAATTTACGCCGTCGGCGAGGATCACCACTTTGGCTTCGAGTACATCACCGTCAGCTTCGACACCAACGACTTTGCCATCACGTTCAACCAGCTTATCAACGCGGATCCCTGTGATGCATTGTGCGCCTGCATTTTCAGCTTGTTCAGCTAACCATGGATCCAGTTTTCCACGCAGGATGGACCATGAGGTTTCTTCAGGTTTCTGCGGGTCACCATTTTGGTAATCCACCGTCATTGCACCGGTTTCGGTCATAAAAGAGAGCTTTTCGTGGGTGATCATGCGCTCAATAGGTGCTTCTTTGGTAAACCCAGGAATGATCCGCTCTAAACTGTGAGCATACATGCGCCCACCTGTTACGTTCTTGCCGCCCGCATAGTTTCCTCTTTCAATTAGGAGAACTTGAGCACCTTCACGGGCAAGTACCAGTGCAGCAACTGAGCCAGCCAGACCAGCTCCTACTATGATTGCATCAAAAATATCATCGGACATAGTGTCTCCAAACTTAATGCAGTAGTGAGGGAGTTCCCCCACTACTTAGGATGTTTATTTGGCCAGTTGCTGAGTCAGTGCTGGAAGAATTTTAAAGAGATCCCCAACAATTCCGTAATCTGCAAATTGGAAGATAGGGGCATTTTTGTCTTTGTTGATGGCAACAATCGTTTGAGCTCCATTAGCGCCAACCATGTGTTGGATCTGCCCTGAAATACCGACTGCAAGATACAGTTCAGGTTTGATCATCAGGTTGGAAATACCTACATAGCGTTCATGCTCCATCCATTTTTCGTTTTCAGCCACAGGGCGGGAACACGCAATTTCAGCACCAATGGAATCCGCTAATGCTTTAGCAATGGCAATATTTTCTTGGCTACCGATGCCTCGACCCACACTGACCACAAGGCGTGCTTTGTCTAACTCAACAGAGTTACCGGCTTTTTGCTGAACCGAGGTACGTACAACAGATTGTTTTGGTTCAATCCATTGTGCAACTTGGGCTGTGCCGCTAAGTGATGCATTACTTGATGCGGCATCAAAAGTCCCAGTCGCCACTGTGGCGATGGAAAATGAGCTGCTTAATGTTTCACTGCCGAACGCCAAGCCGCCATAGACCATGTGCTTGATAACCGGTTTGTTATCTTCAATGACGACAGTGGCTGCATCATTCGAGACTGCGGCTTGCAGTCTTGCGCCTAAACGTGCCGCCAATAGTTTTCCACGACGTGTATTTGGCAGTAACAGCAGTCCGGTATCACCATGTTGCTTGATCACATCGACGACGGTATCTGCATAATCTTCGATAATACGGTCATCCGGTTTGCCGGATAATTGAATAACTTGGTTTGCACCGAGTTGAAAAGCTTGCGTAGTTTGCGCGTCATCCAATGCGATAACGTTGACATGTTCACCAAGAGTCTGTGCGCCGCCGATCAGTTCAGGTAAGCGAGAAGCCATGTCACTCAGTACCCAAACGGTTGATAATTTGCTCATAACTCCCCCTATTATTTAATGATTTTTCTTAAGTGTTCAGCGAACTGTGCAACTTGGTCATCGCCATCGCCTTCAATAATGATGCGCTGACGAACTTTTTGTTTTGGTGCAGCAATCGATTGAGCCGATAACGCCGCCACATCGCCAAGACCGATATCAGCAGCCGTCCAAGCTTGAACAGGTTTTTTCGCAGCACCTAAAATGGCTTTCATCGATGGAATAACAGGGACGTTAATGTCTGAAGTCACTGCAAGAACCGCAGGCAGTGGAATGGATAACGTTTCGATTTCGTCTTCGAGTTCACGTTCAACAACAATGGCATCTGGTGCAATAGAGAGGATTTTTTTGACCCCATTAATGGCAGGAACTTGCAGCTCTTCTCCCATTAAAATACTGACTTGCTGGGCGTTGAGGTCAGCAGAGCCATCACCGCACAGAATCAAATCAAAGCCCACCTTTTTGGCGGCGGCACTAAGGGCAATCGCGCTTTGATGCGGCAGGGCATATTCGAATTGGTCTTCAACCACCACGACTAATTCATCAGGACCACGGGATAAAACGTCTTTACGACCTTTCATGTTGGTCAGCGCTTTGCCACCAATACTTAACGCAATAACTTTACTTTCTGGTTGCTGCGCTTTTATTTGATTCGCAGCTTCAATGGCATTTAAATCATATTGACTAATTTTAGTATCAGCGCGAGAAAAATCTAAAGAGCCATCTGAGCTATTAACAACAATATCTTGTTCATCGGGAACAGATTTGTAGCATGTAATAATATTCATTACATCTCCTAGAATAAAATAAATGGAACAGTTGCGGTTTAATATTTATATGAGTATCACAAACTGGATATTTAAAAATAAAACCTACATCACCAATATTGAACACCTTAAATTAAAGCGGGTTTAAATATTCATACTGTTACATTACTCACCAATACTGTAAAAATCATCAAGTTAGCAAGCTAATGTTCAATATTGCTAGCTTAATCACCAATACTGAATGAGCTTAATAACATTAACCCTGT
>NZ_JAERJY010000187.1:0-5447 GCF_018257375.1 Providencia sp. JGM181
GAAATGTTATTAATGATTGAAAAGAAAAATCAGTTTTTATTTGAAAATTATTTTCTCTGGTTTTAATTAATCAATTTTGTGATGTTTATTCCTTTTTTAATGAATATTTAAATTGCTTTTATTTATGAAGATAAATAAGCATTCGCAGGTAATCGCGCAAAAAACCACGTCAAAATTAATAAATCTGCGCTGCCTCCGGGGCTTAAATTCTTTTCAATACATTGCAAGTCAAATTGTTGGACTTTGCTTAAATCCTGTTCATCTTGAATTCCTTTCTGTAACAGGCAGTTAGCTTGCTGTTTTACCCACTGAAGCCCTGCCATTCCACCGCGATTGGCGATGTTGGTATCGTCATTGAGACTCATCAGTAAAATCAGTGTATCGAGTAGGGCGATATCAGCCTGTTTACCATCTGCCAGTTGTTTCAGATAATGGGGCAGTGCATGGGCTATCACCAGTTGATAACCTTGCTCTGCTTCCCCTCTAGCGCCAGTGAATCCATACTCTTGGAATAAACGTTGCCCTGCTGTTGGGTGCTCTGCAGGCTGTTGCAGCTCAGCGGTTAATCCTTGGCACATGTCAGAAACAATTTGGCTGATTGCGTTAGGCGTAACACGTTGCCGTAACCCTAATAAACGCCCCACGGCCGTGAGCACTAAACCTAATGAAAAAATGGAACCTTTGTGGGTATTTACCCCTTGAGTGGCACGAAACATCGCTTTTTCACAATCGATACCGATACCGCGAATTTGGCGAAGTAGCTGATTAATCGGTAATTGACAGTGTTCATAACCTGCACGCAAAAACAGTGGAAAGAATTTTGCAATCGCATTGGCACTTAAATGAAAATCGGTCAGTGCCATATCTTTATGGGCGCCAGTGTTGCATTTATCTACTAAACCCGGTTTAGGGGTTAAATTCACTTCAGCAAGCATTGCTTGCCAAGCCAGTTGGCTGTAGTGATTCACTACGTCATCATTTAACGTACGTTCTCGGTTAATTTTTTGCTGGAGCATGGGCTAACTCCTCGATACGACGCAAAATCTCTTCAAGGGAATGGCTGCGTTGGCGCGCACATACCTTGGCTTCATTGTCACAAATCAAGCAGCGCCTAGTCGGTAAATTGAATTGGCTGCGAGAATATAAAACGCCATTTGCATCAAAAACATCAAAGTCCCAAAGTCGGCCGACGGGGGATAATTCTTCCGCTTCCATTAAGGCTTTTTTGACCTCAAGGGCATCGGCATTGACGGCGACTAAACATTCCGGTCCGGTAACGAAAGGGAATGATTGTTGTGATAAAAGTACCCACTGCCTGCATGAAGCAACTTGCTTAAGCGCATTTAAGCCTTGATTAAAAATGTCTCTGACCAGTTGATTGTCTTTAACCGGTCCCGGAAAAACGACAGTAAATGAAATCAAGGTTACCTGATGGAGACCAATCCACTCTTGCTGACGAGCCTGACGGGCATCACGGCTCGCCAACAAGTCAGGTAAGGAAATGTCAAATTGCTCTTGGGTATCAGGCAGTGGGTAAAACATGTTCTACTCCTTCACTTGATGGACAACATCAATCACAGAACCGTCACGATAACGCACCACGGCCACCACTTTATCGGTAAATTCGATAGGGTTTGGTGTGCCCGTTAATAATTGGGCGCGTTCACGTAACCATTGAATAGAAACGGTTTTGATGCCTTGGCTTTCTAGCTGTTGCTTCAGCTCAGGGCGTGCTGGGTTAACGGCAATACCATGGTCAGTCACCAAAATATCGACGCTAGAACCCGGCGTCACGCAAGTCAGCACATCGTCTACCAAGGTTGGGATACGACCGCGTACTAACGGCGCGACGATGATAGACAGTTTCGCCGCCACCGCCGTGTCGCTGTGTCCACCAGATGCACCGCGAATAACCCCATCTGAGCCTGTTAACACATTGACATTAAAGCGAGTATCAATCTCTAAAGCACTGAGTACTACCACATCGAGCATGTCCACCGAGGCGCCTTTAGAATCAAAGCATGCATATTGGTTGGCACTGATTTCAATGTGATTTGGGTTACGCGCGAGAGACTCGGCAGCAGCGCGGTCAAAACTTTGCACATCGAGTAATTTTTTAATTAAACCTTTTTCATGGAGATCAACGATGGTGGAGGTGATCCCACCTAATGCGAAGCCTGCATGGATATTATGACGGCGCATTTTATCTTCGAGGAAGCGAGTAACCGCCAGTGAAGCCCCGCCAGTACCGGTTTGCAGTGAAAATCCTTCTTTGAAGAAGCCTGATTTTTCAATCACATCAGCGGCGGTACGCGCTATCAATAGCTCACGCGGGTTGGAGGTCATGCGAGTGGCATCGGCACCAATTTTGTCGGCATCCCCCACACGTTTGACTTTAACAATGTAGTCCACTTCATCTTGCTTAATGCTGGATGGGTTATGTGGGTAAGGAAGAAATTCTTCGGTCAGCATGACCACTTTTTTGGCATTTTCCGCGTCGATTTTGGCATAACCCAGTGAGCCACAGCTCGCGTTGCCCGTATATCCGTTAGCATTGCCGTATTCGTCGCAAGACGGAACGCCGATAAATGCCACGTCGATTTTTAATTCGCCGCTATGAACAAGATTGGCACGTCCACCATGGGAGTGAACTTGTACGGGCTCTGCTAATTCGCCACGAGAAATGGCTTCGGCTAATGGGCCACGTAAGCCAGAGGTGTAAATCTTAGTGACGACGCCATGGCGTATATGTTCAACCAGTGGGGAGTGGCACGCGCTGAGTGAGCTGGATGCCAAGGTTAGGTTGCGAAAGCCCATTTCGGCAATTACTTGCATCACCATGTTGATGGTTAAGTCACCGCCACGAAAAGCGTGGTGGAAAGAGATGGTCATGCCATCTTTTAATCCTGAACGGCGGATAGCCACTTGCAGGTCATCACACAGTTTGCGGTTACGTGGTTTTTGCACTTGCTGCTGAACTTTGCCGATATCTTTGAATTCACGCAGTAATTCATCGTCTTTAGGTGCTAAGTAGGCTGATACGCGAGCCTGACGCAATGTATTGGTTGTCATAATGTTCTGCCTCACTCTTCCCGAATGCCTGATAATGCCGCGCGAGATAACACTAAGCGGGCTCTTTCAATTACAGGGCTGTCTACCATTTTACCGTTGAGGGACACGACGCCTTTGCCTTCTCGCTCTGCGGCATCAGCGGCATCTACTACACGCTCAGCATGGTCGACTTCTTTTTGGGTTGGGGCATATAAGTTATGCAGTAACTCAATTTGTCTTGGGTTAATTAATGATTTGCCATCAAAACCAAGCTGCTTAATGAGTGCGGCTTCTTTGAGGAAGCCCTCTTCATTGTTGGCGTCAGAGTAGACAGTATCAAAGGCTTGAATACCAGCAGAACGCGCAGCTTGTAAAATGGCGCACCGAGCATAGAGGAGTTCAATGCCGTCTGGAGACCGCTCGGTGCGCAAATTGCGGACATAGTCCTCGGCACCTAATGCGATGCCTATTAATCTTGGAGAAGCGTGAGCAATATTCACCACTTGAGTGATCCCCATTGGGGATTCGATAGCCGCGAGTAACCCGGTGCTACCTTCTTCGCGCCCACAGCTTTTTTCAATGCGTAGAATTTCGTTTTCAATATCAATAATATCTTGTGCGGTATCGGTTTTCGGTAAGCGCACAATGTCGGCACCACCGCGAACGACGGCTTCGAGGTCAGCAACCCCATAAGCAGAATCGAGGGCGTTAACGCGCACGATGGTTTCAATATCTTGATATAACGGGTGTTGCAGTGTGTGATACACCAAACGACGCGCCGTGTCTTTTTCTCGAATGGTGACGGAGTCTTCGAGGTCAAACATCAGGGCATCGGCTTTATAAATAAAGGAGTTACTGAGCATCGCGGCATTGGAACCTGGGACGAACAGCATACTTCTGCGAGTGCGGCTTTTTCTTTCCGGTGTCATTATTTATCCTCCCATGGCAGAGCATCGAGATCACAGGCGCGAGCCAGTAAGGCTTCGAGGCGAGCGCGTAGAACGCACTCCAATGCACCTTTGTCATCCACCACAATTTCAGCGCCTTGAATATCGTATTTTTCGATCATTTCAAGCACGATGGCATTGATGGCATCACCAAATTGTTTTTCAACACTGCTGGTGATCTGCAATGAGACCTCAAGAGTGTCTTCAAGAGGCTCTATTCGTACCATGACATCACTGGATTCGAGTGTGCCGGCAACCGCTGCGTGTAGTATTTTCATATTTCACCTATAACTAATTCAAGCTTGTAGTGCGGGGGTAGGCGACGGTGTCTGCGCTGCGAGCATCTCTTGTAAATAGTGATACGTGGCAGGGGGCACAATCGGCTTGATCGCCGCAAGATCTTTTTTAGCGAGCAGTTTTCGAACTTGCGAGGCGGAAACCGCCGTGCCGTCGATCACTGTCCGCGGGAATTCGACCAGTTCAATGGGTGGGAATGGCATTTCGTCGGTTTCCAGCCAGTAGCGCATGTCTTGGTTATATTGGTTAGTGACTTGGCAAAATGGCTCTGAGCCGACGAAACGATGGGTAATTCCCAGCGCCGGAGCAATATATTGGCGAAAAATCTTAATATCGATTTCTGTATAACAGTTGTTGGCTACAGTAATGTCTTTAATAAAATAACAAGGAAATGTAGCCCGTGAAATAATATATTCCGAACCTTTATGAATCGTGAGGTTACTAATTCCTTTTGTGCCTTCTTCAATTAATTTCAGGCGAACTTTATACGGGAAACGGGATGTATCTTCTTTAACGACAAATAAATGTAGCCAATCACAGTTCTTTGAAGCTTGTTCAATTAAGTAACGATGCCCCAATGTGAATGGGTTGGCATTCATTACGATAGCGCCAATTTTTTTTCCTGCTTTATATTGGGCTTTCAAACTTTTAATATAGCGATTTAAATAACAGCAGCTATTTTCCATTAAAACCATTACATTGGGCACAGTAGCAATGGTATGAAACCCGCATTGATGAAATAGCTCTTCATTTTGGTATTTGGTATAGATAAATAGGTGAGTAGTATTATTCTCGTAAGCGAGATTCACCAATTCAGTCGCTAATTTTAAGGCTAAACCTTCACCACGAACTTCATCGCTAATAGCAACGCATTTAATGACATTCTTAGCGAGACCACCACAGGCAATTAACCTTTCGTTACGTGTGATCGTAATAAAGACGTCAACGCTGGCATCAATGTCTAAATCATTCTCTTTTAAAAACTGAGTGATATCATTGAGTTTTCTGTTCTCATGACGTTTTACTTGGTTAAACGTTATGCTGTCGAACATAATGGTATCCTGCATCTCATTTAGAGATGTATTAAAAATGTTGCTAATGTTAAAGTTAATTAAATAAATATTTTTGGCTTGCCGTTAATTACCTAAGTTC
>NZ_JAERJY010000188.1:0-5421 GCF_018257375.1 Providencia sp. JGM181
AACCAATTATTTATCATTGTTAGCTATTTAACATGATGATTATTATCACAGAGATATAATAATAGGTTAAATAATGGACGCATGAATAATAGATGAGATATTAAATGAGCGGTAAGTTCTATAGCAGCCAAATAGATGACTGCTATAGATATAAATGAATGAAGGGATTACTGTTCAGAGGTAATAATTGGATCGAATCGAGCACCAATTGCCCAAATGATTAAACTGATACCGGTGATAACAACGCCTGAAATCGCTACGCCCATCCAACCTGCATGTTCATAAGCATAACCTGAAAGTAATGAACCTAGTGCTCCGCCAATAAAATAACTGGTCATATAGCCGGCAGTTAAGCGATTTCGTGCTTCAGGCATAATACGATAAAGCGTGCTTTGGTTAGTCACGTGAACACCTTGGATGGCAAGGTCAAGCACTAAGATGCCGATAATAAAAGCGATCAGTGAATATTTTGCCAGACCGATTGGGACCCACGAGAGCAACAATAGAATTAGTCCAAGGGTAGTGACTAATTTGCCTTTACCTTTATCCACTAAGCGTCCTGCTTGGGTTGCCATTAATGCGCCAGCTGCACCAACCAAACCAAATAACCCGATAGTACCCTCAGAATAATTAAACGGTGGGCTGGCTAATAAGAATGCCATCGCGGTCCATAATAGCGCAAAGTTCGCGAAAGTGAGGGCGCCAAGCAGTGCGCGAGTTGCTAAGACTGGCGTAGTAAAAAACAGACGTCCGATGGAGCCAATGAGTTGAAAATAGTTAAGATCCGTTTTTTGGTGATAACGCGGTAATTTAAGCGCCAAAATTAGGATCAGGAACATCATTAATCCAAAGGCAACCCAGTAAATAGCTCGCCAACCGCCTATCATTGCTACGCCACCGGAGATAGTGCGAGCGAGTAAGATCCCAAGAAGTAACCCACTCATAATAGTGCCCACTGCTTTGCCTCGTTGATGAGGCTTTGCAATAGAAGCTGCCATAGGAACCAGAACTTGGGCGACAACGGAGAATAGCCCTGTGAGGGCGGTACCGAGAAGAATTTGCCAAATATTGTCAGAAAGCGCGGTGATTAATAAACCACTGGCTGACAATGTGGTCATCACGATGATCAATTTTTTGCGTTCAAAAAGATCACCAAGAGGAACAAGGAAGAGTAATCCAACGGCGTAACCTAATTGTGCGGCGGTCACAATAAAGCCCGCCATGTTGGTTGTTAGGTTGAATTGGAGAGCGATAGTGTCTAGCAGGGGCTGTGCGTAATAGTTACTGGCAACGACCAGCCCAGTGGCGATGGCCATTAAGAGCGTTAAGCCCGTAGTCAGTTCCGCTTGTGGTGTTTTCATGCTCATTATGCTTCGGATATGAATGTTATTTTATGATCTGTGGGTAGGCATCAAGCCTATCCCACTATGACCGTTTATAGTATTAATGATTTAAGTGATTTTATTATTTTTTTCAAAAGATTGATGCGAGATATTTTTGTTGATGTTATTCAAAAAAGCCAATCATCATCTTCAGTACTGACTGCTTTACCAATCACATAGGATGAACCTGAACCTGAGAAAAAGTCATGATTTTCGTTGGCATCAGGCGAAAGCGCCGATAAAATCTCTGGGCTAACTTGGGTTATTGAGTCAGGGAAAAGTGCTTCATAGCCCAAATTCATCAAAGCTTTATTTGCATTATAGTGAAGGAAGCTTTTCACATCTTCACTCCAGCCAACGCCATCATACAGCTCTTGGGTGTACTTGATTTCATTTTCATATAAATCAAACAAGAGCGAAAAAGTGAAATCCTTAATTTCATTGCGTTCTTGTTCAGAATAATGGGCAAGGGCTTTCTGAAATTTATAGCCAATATAGTAACCATGAATAGCTTCATCGCGGATGATCAGACGAATTAAATCGGCGGTATTGGTGAGTTTTCCTCGGCTTGACCAGTACATTGGTAAGTAAAAACCCGAGTAAAACAAAAATGATTCTAAAAAGACGCTGGCGACTTTTTTCTTCAGTGGATGTTCATCACAGTAGTAAGACAAAATAATTTTGGCTTTATTTTGCAATGCGCTGTTTTCTTCACTCCAACGATAGGCTTCATCAACATCGACAGTGGAACACAGTGTTGAAAAAATCGAGCTGTAAGAGCGTGCATGCACCGCTTCCATAAAGCTGATATTGGAGAGAACCGCTTCTTCGTGAGGCGTTTGAGCATCTCCCATCAAACACGGTGCGCCAACGGTATTTTGGATGGTATCCAACAAGGTTAATCCCGTAAAAACGCGGATGGTGAGTTGCTGTTCGGCAGGTGTCAGCGTGTTCCAAGAAACCGTATCGTTGGATAGTGGAATTTTTTCAGGAAGCCAAAAATTACTGGTCAATCGATTCCACACTTCGAGATCTTTATCATCCTGGATGCGGTTCCAGTTTATTGCTTGAACAGGGCGATTGAGCGTGCTGGTGGTCATTATCTTTTTCCTTTTACAGTGAGCAGGAGACGCAGCCTTCGACTTCGGTGCCTTCAAGTGCTGTCTGACGTAATCGAATGTAATACAAGGTTTTGATCCCTTTTCGCCATGCGTATATTTGGGCTTTATTGATATCACGGGTGGTGGCATTGCCATCGAAAAATAGGGTTAGTGATAAACCTTGGTCGACGTGTTGGGTGGCTTCGGCATAGGTATCAATAATTTTCTCAGGACCAATCTGATAAGCATCTTGGTAGTATTTGAGATTCTCATTGGTCATAAAAGGGGCT
This sequence comes from Providencia sp. JGM181, assembly GCF_018257375.1. NCBI lineage: Bacteria > Pseudomonadati > Pseudomonadota > Gammaproteobacteria > Enterobacterales > Morganellaceae > Providencia > Providencia sp. JGM181. The sequence continues at coordinate 2,773 of NZ_JAERJY010000188.1, forward strand.
GGGTAGTAAACACGCCCAATCTTACCTTCTTTACGAATTTCGATAGGCGCGACCACGGGGTGAATACTGGAGGTAGCATTATTGATATAAGAGATAGACCCCGTAGGCGGAATAGCTTGCAAGTTTTGATTATAAATTCCATGTGCCATCACGGACTGTTTTAATGTCTGCCAGTCCGTTTGTGTTGGTATTTCGATGCCCGAACGTCGGAATAATTCCTGCACGGTTTGGGTCTTTGGTGACCATGTTTTGTTGATATATTTATCAAAATACTCGCCACTGGCGTAGGTGGACATTTCAAAACCATCAAAAGCTTGTTGGCGTTCGATAGCTAATTGGTTCGAGGTTTTTAAGGCATGGTATGCCACGGTGTAAAAGTAGATATTGGTAAAATCTAACCCTTCTTCAGAACCATAATGAATATGTTCACGAGCTAAGAAACCATGTAAATTCATTTGCCCTAAGCCAATGGCGTGGGATTGTTGGTTACCTTTGGCTATGGATGGAACTGAGCGAATATTGCTCATATCAGAAACGGCAGTTAAGGCGCGAACGGCAGTATCAATTGAGCGTGCAAAATCAGGAGAATCCATGGTTTTGGCGATGTTCATGGAGCCTAAATTACAGCTAATATCTTTACCAATATATTGGTAGCTTAAATCTTCTTCATAAAGGCTAGGTTGGTTTACCTGTAAAATCTCAGAGCACAAGTTACTCATATTGATTCGGCCTGCAATCGGATTGGCGCGGTTAGCCGTATCCTCAAACAAAATGTAGGGATAGCCAGATTCAAATTGAATTTCGGCGATAGTCTGGAAAAACTCTCGCGCATTAATTTTGAATTTCTTGATGGCTTTGTTATTCACCATTTCATGATATTTTTCTGTCACGCTGATTTCCGACATCGGTACCCCATAGACTTTTTGGATGTCATAGGGGGAAAACAGGTACATGTCTTCATTGTTTTTAGCGAGCTGGAAAGTGATATCGGGGATCACGACCCCAAGTGAAAGCGTTTTAATTCGAATTTTTTCATCCGCATTTTCCCGTTTAGTATCTAAAAATCGCAGGATATCGGGGTGATGAGCATGAAGATACACTGCGCCTGCACCTTGTCTTGCTCCTAGCTGATTGGCATAGGAAAAGGCATCTTCCAGCATTTTCATTACCGGAACCACGCCAGACGATTGGTTTTCTATCTGTTTAATCGGTGCGCCTTGTTCGCGCAAATTACTCATCAAGAAAGCGACACCACCTCCGCGCTTGGACAGTTGCAGGGCTGAGTTCACGGAGCGCCCTATGGACTCCATATTGTCTTCTATACGTAGTAAAAAGCAGGAAATAAGCTCGCCTCGTTGCTTTTTACCACCGTTAAGAAATGTGGGAGTGGCAGGTTGAAAACGTCCGCTAATGATTTCGTCCACTAAGAGAGTCGCAAGGGATTTTGAGCCCTGCGCCAAAGCCAGTGCAACCATACAAACGCGGTCTTCATAGCGTTCAAGATAGCGCTCACCATCGAAGGTTTTTAGGGTGTAACTGGTGTAATATTTAAAGGCGCCCAAAAAGGTTTGGAAGCGAAATTTGTGGGCGTAGGCTTGTTTAAAAAGCTGTTTAATAAATGGGAAATCGTATTGAGCGAGCACCTCTTCTTCGTAGTAATTTTCATTGACTAAGAAATCGAGTTTTTCTTTTAAATCGTGAAAAAAGACCGTGTTTTGATTTACATGCTGGCGGAAATAGAGGTGAGCAGCTTGTTTGTCTTTATCCAACTGTAAACGACCTACACTATCATAAAGATTAAGCATCGCATTGAGCGCGTGGTAGTCCGCATTGCGATTGTTATTTAGGTGACTGTGCTGTGGGTTATCCATTGATCTGCTCCTTTGTGTGAGCCCAGAATGTTTTTAATCCATGTTTTACAGATTGCACATCGCGCTCTGTGCCTAATAATTCAAATCGGTAGAGGAAGGGAATTGCGCATTTTTGAGCGACAATGTTGCCGGCAATGGCATAAGCCTCACCAAAGTTGGTATTACCCGCAGCGATGACACCGCGAATTAACGCACGGTTTGCCTCGATATTGAGAAAGTGCACCACTTCTTTAGGCACAGCGCCATGAGCGGTTCCACCGCCATAGGTCGGCAGCAACAGCACATAGGGTTGTGAGGCGAAAAGTACATTTTCAGGTAGATGGCCAATGGGAATACGAGTGGCTGGCAGCTGTAATTTTTCGACGAATCGATGGCAATTACCTGAGCGACTCGAGAAATAAATTAGCGGTTGAGTGGTCATTTCAACCTCTCTTACTCAATCAGTGCATTGATTTTATCGGGGCGGAAGCCTGACCAATGCTGCTCTCCTACAATGACGACAGGAAGCTGCTGATAGCCTAGTTTTCTTATGAACTCAATGGCTTGGTTATCTTCAGAAAGGTCGATAATGGTGTACGGTAATTGCTTGCGCTCGAACGCTTGGTAGGTTGCATTACACTGGACGCAGTTGGGTTTACTATAAATGGTAATCTCAGTCATTTTTTTCACCTTAACATTTTCAGAACGTGGTAGTTACGTAATGGTGGTGTGTTGAAGATGAGTTGATCCTATATATAGGCGTAAAATATTTCAACCATACAATATATAGTGCTGTCTC
>NZ_JAERJY010000189.1:0-5281 GCF_018257375.1 Providencia sp. JGM181
TCGCACCAAGCGATGACAGGGCACTTTGGGACATTAAAACTGACAGGTGGGTACGAGTGATGTTTTGGCTATTAATAGATCATTTGCAATAGCCTGCACCTATCAAAATGTTAATAAGCTAAGGTAAAAACGATTTAATGACACATAAGTTTTTATGTATTCTTTGCTTCGAATTAGATGGTCATACAAGTTGTTGGTCAAAAACAGAATGCACTGAGCTACTTTTGATTTGTGCATCACAGGGATCTGTTAGAAGCTTTAAATATGCTGACTTCTGGCTGTATTTTAATACGGTCGAGCTCTGTTTTTGCTGTTACCCAAGACTGAATAAAAGACCTCTTAATAATTTGTATAAGCAATAAATAAAAAACTCATCTTAGGAATTGAAAATGAAAAAAGTTTTACTGACTGCTATCGCAGCAACAGTTCTTGGTTTCACAACAGCAAATGCAGCAACTTCAGTTGGCGGTGGCCAAGTTAACTTTAACGGTAAAGTTATGGATGTTTCTTGTAACGTTTCTGTTGATGGTCAAGGTAGCGATGCAACTGTGTATTTAGCACCTGTTTCTTTACAAGAAGTTAAAAACGGCGGCGCTAACACTATTTTAAAACCAAAAACTTTCGCTATCGAAATCAGCGATTGTGCACAAAGCGGCAAACCTGTTACTGATACTGCAGCCTTAGGCGTACGTTGGACTGGTGGTAACTTAGCAGCTAACACTAACGGTAGCTTAGCTAACACTGTTGTTAATGGCGCTAAAAACATCCAATTAGCACTGTCTACTGACGGCGAAAAAACTACTAAAATTTTCCCAGGTCAAGCAAGCCAACCAAAAGCAGTTGGTGAGAAAAACGGTAGCAATACCCGTTTCACTTACTATGTTGGTTACTCAACAGCAACTCCTGACACTGTAAGCGCGGGTGAAATCCAAAGCTACGCGACTTACGAAATTACTTATAACTAATTTTTCAGTCAGTTTTTATCGGCATTTTCGATAAAAGCATGAGTTAGTAAGCGGTGGGCTAACTGCCGCTTTTTGCTTTGAGGCCTACATGAAAGCCATTCTATTTAGCCTTTGCTTACTGTCGAGTATGACAGCATTTGCAAATAACATCATCGTTAACGGTACTCGTTTTGTTTATCCTAGCGATGAGAAAGAAATCACTATCCAATTAAATAATACGGCTGACCGCCCGGCTATGGCCCAGGCATGGCTTGATACAGGTGATGCATCTGAAACACCTGATACGATTAAAACGCCATTTCAACTCACGCCACCGATTTCCCGAATTGAAGCAAAAGGTGGACAAACTATCCGCATTAAGCTGATGGATAAATCCGCCTTACCACAAGACAGAGAATCCTTATGGTGGCTGAATTTGTTAGACATTCCACCAATGGTCAAAAATAAAGCAGAAGAAAATCAAAATGTGCTGCAATTGGCTATCCGTTCTCGTTTTAAATTTTTCTATCGCCCATCAGGCCTAGGTAGTCGAGAGCTTGCTCCTGAGCAACTCGTTGTTAAAGCAGATGGCAGCAAACTTAATATCGGCAACCCGTCGCCATACTTTATTACTATTACAAAAATTTCTACTGATGGTTCTAACGGATTGAATAATGAAACAATTTTTTTAGAGCCTAAAAGCCAGTCGACAGTGACACTCAAGCGAGCACTGACGTCAGGAACTAAAATTATTATTAACAATATCAACGATTACGGCTCAGATGTAGCGGTAAAAACTACCGTTAAATAGGATTTAGAATGAAGCAGAGAGAGTTAAAAAATAAATATACAAACTTACTCTCAGTGACAGGTTTAGTCACAGTCTGTGCTTTACCGTCGTTTTATGCTTGGAGTGAAGAAGATACCACGTATGAATTTAACAGCGGTTTCATTATAGGTAGCCAAGAAAACGTTGATTTTGACAGATTTAATACAACAGGGATTGGCCCAGGAAAATATTCCGTTGATGTATATACCAATGGGAGTTGGAAAGGGCGATACGACCTTGATTTCGTGGCAAAAGAAAATGGACAGTTAGGAACCTGCTATACCCCAGCCCTGTTATCTGACTTAGGTATTAATGTCGAAAAGTTTGCCCCAACGGCGAAACCCGATAGCAAAGAGTGTCTTTTTTTAACTCAGTGGAATAGTGATCCTGATGTTAGTGACACATTTCACTCATCAACATTACGAGTTGATATTTCTGTTCCTCAAATTTATGAGCAGAAATCATCTCGTGGCTATGTCTCTGAACAATTTTGGGAAACTGGAGTCCCTGCATTGAATCTGGGGTATATGAGTAACTATTATGATAGTCGCTCAAATGGTAACAATAATGCGAGTGCTTATCTCGGATTAAATGCAGGATTAAGCTATGACGGTTGGTTATTAAAGCATATTGGAAATTTAAATTGGCAACGTAAAGAGGGTGCTAATTGGCATAGTAACCAAACCTATTTACAACGTCCTATTGTTGGATTGAAATCTAAAGCAACCGCAGGTCAGTTTTATACTGACGGGGATATGTTCGACAGTATCAGTTTATTAGGGGCTAAAATTGCCACTGACGATACAATGTATCCTGATAGCATGAGTTCTTTTGTACCTGAAATTCGAGGTGTTGCACAAAGTAATGCCCTTGTTACCGTCAAACAAAATGACGTCGTTATTTATCAAACCTCGGTTTCCCCTGGGCCATTTAACCTCAATGATGTGTACCCATCTGGTTATGGTAATGACCTTGTTGTGACTATCAAAGAGGCAGATGGAAGTGAATCTTCTTTTAGTGTGCCTTACACGTCTATGGCACAGTTACTACGTCCCGGTTATACCCGTTATCAACTGTCAGGTGGTAAATCAGATGCTAAAGGCATCAGTAACCAACCGTTCATTATGCAAGGTACTTTGCAGCACGGTTTAAATAACACGTTCACACTGTATGGTGGAATCACGGCATTTGATGACTATCAGGCTTATTTGCTAGGTGCGGGTGTGAATACGGTTATTGGTGCGGTTGCCGTCGATATTACCCAATCAAGAACGGTATTCAAGCAAAAAACGGATATGGGGCAAAGTTACCGGTTTACTTTTAACAAGTTATTTTCTGATACTGACACAAACCTTGTATTAGCAGCATATCGTTATTCAACAGAAGATTATTACAGCCTTTCTAATGCGATTTACACGATTGATGCGGATAAGAAAGGAATAGATAGTTCATTAGGGCGTGAGAAAAACGGTTTTAGCTACACAATTAACCAAAATTTACCGTACGACTTAGGAAGTTTCTATTTCACTGGACGTATTTCAAGTTATTGGAACCGTAGCGGTATCGAAAAGCAGTATCAATTAAATTACAACAACCAATTTGAACGCTTTTCGTATGGCATCTCATTTATGCGAGTCTATTCAGATAATACGCAAAGAACGCAAGATGATCGTGTGAGTTTAAATGTGAACTTCCCTCTCTATTTCGGGGATCGCAATTACGCTGCCATTACCTCAAACACCATCTTTAATAATGATAAATTTGGTTCTTCACAAGTGGGAGTTAATGGGTCAATTGATACAGATAATAATTGGACTTATGGTTTAAATACGTCGTTTGAAGAACATGGTAATAGTAACTTTGCACTGAATACGGGATATCAAACTTCGGTTGTGAATACGAATGCTAACTACAGCCAAGGTAATGGTTATCGTCAATATGGTGCTTCTGCTAATGGATCAATGGTGGTGCATGAGGGTGGAGTCACATTCTCGCCGAATACCTCTTCAACGATTGCATTAATAGAAGCGAAGGGGGCCGAAGGGGCTTCTGTCATGGGGTCTCAGAATACCAAAATTGATAGCCATGGATATGCGTTAGCGCCTTATGTTCGCCCTTATCGTATTAATAATGTCGACATTGACCCGAAAGGTAGCCCTGAAGATATCGTGTTTAACAGTACCACAGCGCAAGTTGTACCGTATGAAGGTAGCGTTGTAAAAGTTGTTTTTGATACGAAAATTGAGAAAAACGCAGTGTATAGCGTCGTTCGACCGAACAGTAAAGCGCTGCCATTCGGTGCCAATGTGTTGGATCCTCAAGGGAATTACATTGGTGTTGTAGGGCAAGGTGGGACAGTCTTTATTAGTAATAATGAATCTAAACTTGCGACAGTGAAGTGGGAAGGCGGAGAGTGTTCGTTCCCATTAACGACGGAAAATAGTCAGGAGAGTCTATGTCAATGATCAAAAAATGGCGCTGGCTAATTGGTGCTGGTGTTCTCCTTACTACTCAGTATGCATTAGCTTTCGGGTATGCAGATGTTTGTTATCGCAAGAATGTAAGACCCATAGATCTCAATATGACCTTAGGCAATGTTGTTGTTGATCCAAACCTTCCTGTTGGAGGGGTTATTATGAGAAAACAATGGCCTATGCGTACTAATGGCTATCAATCGTATTTAACATGTTATGGAACGAATACGCTTCAAGCTGAAGTGGTGATGGGTGGTCTGCGTCATTTAGGTGATGGCGTTTATCAATCCAGTATTCCAGGAATAGGTATGAAATTTGAACGAGGTGGAAACCAAGTCAATATTCTCTATCCCGGTACTCATACGATTTATGGCGGACGAAATGGTGTAAATGTATACCTTGAAAACTCAACGTTCACATTAACATTGATAAAAACCGCAAGAAAAACAGGTTCTGGCACAATTGCCAATGGGCAGTACACCGAATATGGTTACAAACATAATACGGATCCATTAATTCGGACGTATCTACAAGGAAATGCGATCACAATTGTATCGCCATCTTGCTTAATCAATGGTGGACGAGAACAGAATGTGACACTCGCACCGATAAAACGCAATCAATTGACCGCTTATCAAGCACCTGTGGGAGAGATTGATTTTGATATTACCATGGAGTGTAACGGTGGAATTACCTCTTCAGGATTAACTACATTTAATATTGATTTTCGTGGAAATGCGTCGGCGAGTGATGTTAATGGCGTACTAAGAAATGAAGAAGCTGGAACTAATGGTGCAAAGGGTGTTGGTATTCAAGTAATAGAAAGAAGTAGTAAAGCACCATTAAGTTTTACTCGTAGTTATAAAGTCGGTACGGTAGTGAATAATCAGGATGACTTATTGATTTTTCCTTTAACCGCTCGATATTTTCCTTATGAGAGAGCCATTTCGGCAGGTGATGTTCGGTCACACTTAGTTTTCAATGTCACTTACGATTAAAAATCATATTCAACTTCAATAGGAAATCGCATATTT
>NZ_JAERJY010000018.1:0-33949 GCF_018257375.1 Providencia sp. JGM181
AGACAGATTATGTATAATGTAAACCATGAATATAGGTATATTAATATTAGCGGCAGGAAAAAGTGAGCGTTTTCAACGTGCTGGTGGTGAAGGAAGTAAATTAAATTATCGAATTGACCAACAAACAGTGTTCGAAAAAACGCTTGTAAATTCAATGAATAGTGAATTGCCTATTCATGTAGTCACTCGCGCTGATAATTTGGGTGTCATTAACAATTGTTTACATTTTAATATTCCATTTTCCGTATTAAATAGTCATGGACTAGGGGAATCGATTGCGTTAGGTGTAAAAAACACATCTAATTGGAGTGGCTGGTTAATTCAGTTGGGTGATATGCCCTATATTTCTCACGAAATATTTATTCGAGTTGCGAACGAATTAAAAAATTATTCATTAGTGCGACCTGTATATAAAAACATACCGGGGCACCCTGTCGGAATATCAGAAAAGTATCGACAAAATTTGCTTAATTTATCGGGAGATAATGGCGCAAAATCAATATTACGTCATCAATTGGTTTACGAAATGCAGATAAATGATGAGAATGTCATTAAAGATATTGATTATCTTCCAAATAAAAACTAAGAATAAAAATCAATAGGGACTGAATATGCTACGTGAAGATGTGTCCGTGATTTCTCAAGCAATAAAGTGGGCAATGGATGAACCAGTCTGGTTATGCACTGTGCTGAATACTTATGGTTCATCGCCGCGAAGCCCCGGCTCTTTATTGGTCGCTAAAGGGGATGGGATGTACGTGGGGTCTCTCTCTGGCGGTTGTATTGAAGAGGATTTTCTGCAACGAATTCAGCAAGGTCATTATTTAAAAGATAGCCAAGTTGTTCGCTATGGCCAAGGTGGTGTGGAAGCCAAAGTCAATTTACCTTGTGAAGGGAGTTTAGATGTTCTTATCGAATATTTACCCTGTAACCCATGTTCTGAACAATATCTCACACAAATCCAGACCGCACTGCTCGGTTATACGGCCATCGTCAAAAAATTGACGTTACCCCAGCGAAGTGAAATCACGACAGTGCCAAACTCACAACATCCCACGCATATTGAGCGCAATGGCGATGAGATCCAGTTTTATATCATGGCACCACCCAAACTGATTATTGCGGGTATCTCCAATGTCGGCGTTTACTGCGCTAATTTTGCAGTCACATTAGGTTTTGAAGTGATTCTTTGTGAGCATCGTGATGACGAATTATTACGCTTTGCTGGGCAAATTGCGGAACAAGTTGAGATTAAAAAAATATTCCCTGCCCGATTTTTAGAAGAGAATCCAAGCGCATCTAATACCGCTATTGTGTCTTTGACTCACGACCCTCGTATTGATGATTTAACATTAATGGAAGCAGTGAACACGTCTGCATTTTATATTGGTGCAATGGGCTCAACCCGAACCAGTGCCAAGCGCCGAGAGCGTTTATTAAACTCAGGGGGATTAACGCTTGAAATGCTAGACCAGATCCATGCGCCTATCGGTATTCCAATTGGCAGTAAAACACCACCAGAGATTGCGTTAGCGATTATGGCAGACATAGTGGCGCATAAGAATGGGCGGGGTTAAGCTAGTTTTGCCCATTTCGAATCGGGAAAATAAATAGTGGGAAATGTATGGCTATTTTAAAACATGGAAGGATTTATAATGCGCTCTAAACTCATTTATCAATGGAAGTACAAAAGGAGAGCCAGGCTCTCTTTCTTAGGCGCAGAGATCCTTTGGTCGGTAGTTTTAGGCATCATTCAGGCATTAGTCTATCAATGGTACTTGAGTGCTCATCCAGAGGATGCAAGTTTAGTTTTTCAAAGTAATTTTTATCATCAATTCTCTTTTAGCCAGTTTGGGTTAATGGAAGTTCTGTTTGCGATTATCCAAGTCTATATATTTACGCTGCTTCTTACACAACGAGTTAGGGATATGGGTATTAAATATCCATTTATAATTTCGCTTGTTTTTACATCAGCATCATTATTTTTAGCACCATTAAGTATGTTTAACTCATCGACTCTTTCAGTCGTATTTATGTTTATTTTGTTGATTGGGGCATTGATTGCTTTATTTGCACCATCAGCGCCAGAAACAAATGTGAATATAAAAAATGATGTGGTGAATTGAAAGATAGGGGAGATAATTGATGTGGGATGAAATGTAGATTAGATAAACAGCATAACGATCTTATGCTGTTTATCTTAGATAATACTTTTTACGATGAAAGTATTGGCTTATACGTTAAACAAGAAGTTCAACACATCGCCATCTTTAACGATGTAATCTTTACCTTCTGCACGCATTTTACCTGCTTCTTTCGCGCCTTGTTCACCACGGAATTTGATGAAATCTTCGAATGCGATAGTTTGTGCGCGGATAAAGCCTTTTTCGAAGTCAGTGTGGATTTTACCTGCTGCTTGTGGAGCCGTTGCACCAACAGGGATAGTCCATGCACGCACTTCTTTCACGCCAGCGGTGAAGTAAGTTTGCAGGTTTAATAATTCGTAACCTGCACGAATCACACGGTTCAGACCTGGCTCTTCAATGCCTAAATCAGCCATAAACTCATCGCGCTCTTCATCGTCCAACTCGGCGATATCAGATTCGATAGCGGCGCAAACAGGCACAACTACAGAACCTTCGGCTTTAGCGATTTCGTAGACTTTGTCCAAGTATGGGTTATTTTCAAAACCATCTTCATTGACGTTAGCAATGTACATGGTTGGCTTCAGGGTCAAGAAGCTTAAATAACGGATTGCGGCTTTATCTTCAGCGGTTAAATCTAATGAACGCAGCATGCCAGCTTGTTCTAAGTGTGGCAGGCATTTTTCTAGAGCTTCTAATTCCGCTTTTGCGTCTTTATCGCCGCCTTTTGCGCGTTTTTGTACGCGGTGGATAGCACGCTCACAAGTATCTAGGTCAGACAGCGCTAATTCAGTGTTGATCACTTCGATATCGGCTGCTGGGTCAACTTGGCCAGCAACGTGGATGATATTGTCATTTTCGAAACAACGAACGACGTGACCAATCGCTTCCGTTTCACGGATGTTAGTCAGGAATTGGTTACCAAGACCTTCACCTTTCGATGCGCCTTTTACCAGACCCGCGATATCAACGAATTCCATCGTGGTTGGCAGGATGCGCTGAGGCTTCACAATTTCAGCTAATTGATCAAGACGTGGGTCTGGCATTGGCACAACACCCGTGTTTGGTTCAATTGTACAGAAAGGGAAGTTGGCTGCTTCGATGCCGGCTTTGGTCAATGCATTAAACAGAGTGGATTTACCCACGTTAGGCAGACCAACGATACCGCATTTAAAACCCATATGTTTCTCACCTTAATAGCGGGGGCAGGCGAGTGCTGCCCCTAATGTTTAGAAAATTGGCGCTGATTATACACAAAAACTCGTGTTTGATGAAATCAACTCTTAGGCTGTGGCTTTAAAACCATGTAAGCGATTGATAGCTTTATCCATTCCATCTGATAACAGGATGTCCGTGCAGCGCACAGATTCATCAATCGCATCATCAATAAGCTTCTGTTCTGACAGCGGAGGCTTGCCTAAAACGAACCCAACAACTTTGTTTTTATCACCTGGATGCCCAATACCAATGCGTAAGCGGTAAAAGTTAGGGTTATTGGCAAATTTACTTTGAATATCTTTTAAGCCGTTATGTCCGCCGTTACTGCCACCGAGTTTCATTTTGGCAACACCCGGTGGTAAATCTAGCTCATCATGAGCCACTAAAATTTCATCCGGATTAATGCGATAAAAATTGGCCACTGCTGCGACGGATTTACCGCTCAAGTTCATAAACGTGGTTGGAACCAGCAAGCGAATATCATTGCCATTAAGATTGATGCGAGCTGTATAACCAAAAAATTTAGGCTCTTCCTTTAACGATTGGTTATGGCGTTGTGCCAGTAAATCAACATACCACGCACCAGCGTTATGGCGGGTTTGCGCATATTCAGCGCCCGGATTGGCTAATCCAACAATTAATTTTATTTTACTCACGGGGACTTTTTCACTGTCAATGTATAGAAATTGGTGACTAGTTTACCTCGTGTCGGGGTGGATGTACAAAATTGTCATTGATAAGGTTGTGCTAGTGATAATTAGTTTGTGAATTATTCGTCAATACCATCATCAGTTGTTAAATTGATTAAAAGCACTTTTTGAGTAGATATCCTTAAACTCTTCTATACATGTGAAGCTTATCGCAAATAATTTTACTTAAAGAGCTATACTCTTTACATAAATATAAAGTTTTATCGAACTTTTCTTTAATGCTTGCGTATCAGTTTACTGATATTGGAGGTAGATATGAAACGGAAAATGGTTACTCTCATTGGTAATGGCTTGATGGGTTTGGGTATGGTGGTGATGGGGGGAAGCATCGGTTTAAACCTGTTTTCTCATATTGTTGACTTAGGGTTGTCCGATGACATCATCAATGGCTCACTGTTTGGGATCTTTATCGGTGCGTTGGTTTGGTTAGTAGGCGCAAGAATGGGTGGTAAAGAGAAAGTGGAAGACCGTTACTGTTTGGTGAAACGTCAATTTCATTCCCGTAATGATAACCACCGTTACCCATAACGAGTTAGGCTGAAGTTCATTTGAAGTTTATCAATAGAGATGAACAGAAGCATATTATTGAAAATAGATAAAATCTAAATAAGAGTGAAATTCGATATCAATGATTTCACTCTTATTTTTTGTCTAAAACCACGATAAATGAAACCGTTCAAAAAAATAAAGCCCCTACGGTTGATGAACAACAGTAGGGGCGCTACTTATAAATTTTTGTATCGTGACCACAATGAATGTGGTGCGATAAAGCACATTTCCCGTCTCAATAATTTCATGAAAAACGACTGAAACTAGGATGTTAAAACGGGGTCATTAAGACCCCGCTTTAGAATTAGTGCTCGAACATCGCAGAAATTGACTCTTCATTGCTGATACGGCGAATCGCTTCGGCCAGCATGCCTGAAAGGGTCAGGGTGCGAACTTTGTTCAGCGCCTTGATTTCAGGAGAAAGAGGAATTGTGTCACAAACAATGACTTCATCAATCACAGAGTTTTTGATGTTGTCTACAGCATTACCTGAGAAGATTGGGTGAGTTGCATAAGCGAATACACGCTTAGCACCACGTTCTTTCAGTGCTTCAGCTGCTTTACACAGTGTGCCACCAGTATCAATCATATCGTCAACTAAGATACAGTCACGACCAGAAACGTCACCGATGATGTGCATAACTTGAGAAACGTTTGCGCGCGGGCGACGTTTGTCAATGATTGCCATATCAGTATCGTTCAGTAATTTCGCGATTGCTCTAGCACGAACGACGCCGCCGATGTCTGGAGAAACAACGATTGGGTTTTCTAAATCTTTCTGCAACATATCTTCCAGAAGGATTGGGCTACCAAATACGTTATCTACAGGAACATCAAAGAAGCCCTGGATCTGCTCTGCGTGTAAGTCAACAGTAAGAACACGGTCAACACCCACACTTGACAGAAAATCGGCAACAACTTTAGCGGTGATTGGTACACGGGCAGAACGTACGCGACGATCCTGTCTTGCATAACCGAAGTAAGGGATAACAGCGGTAATACGACCAGCAGATGCACGGCGCAGGGCATCGACCATAACAACAAGTTCCATCAGGTTGTCATTGGTTGGTGCGCAAGTTGACTGGATGATAAAAATATCACCACCGCGAACATTTTCATTAATTTGAACACTGACTTCGCCGTCGCTAAAACGACCAACAGCCGCGTCTCCAAGATTAGTGTAAAGGCGGTTAGCAACACGTTGTGCTAGTTCCGGTGTAGCGTTACCAGCAAAAAGCTTCATATCGGGCACGAGAAAAACCTCAGGCTTGCGTCCAGAGAGATATTGTTGACCAACAGCAATGATGGATAAGTCATCACTATCGGTGCAATACACGGGTTATCCCAGCGCGGAATTTGTGCACAGGAGAAACATTCGCTCCTTGAGCGACGAATCCTTGCACCCACGATGGGGATTTATTTAACACCTTCAGGGCATCCGCTTGGGTTTCAAATTCAGAAAACACACAAGCGCCTGTTCCTGTTAGGCGAGACGGAGCATATTCTAACAGCCAAGAAACGAGCTGTTCAACCTCACGAAAACGTTTTCTTGCGATCGGTTCACAGTCATTTGCATACGGAGCCAGTAATAATGCGGCTAAAGAGCGTTTTGGAGAATTTCTATTTAATTCTGGATCTGTGAAGATCATCGGGGTTGAGATTTCAATTCCGGGGTGTGCGACCAAATACCAACGCTCTTTTGGTTCTGCGGGTGTTAAAATTTCGCCAATGCCTTCGGCAAAGGCGGCATGACCGCGAACAAAAACGGGGACATCGGCACCGAGGTGTTTACCTAATTCAGCTAAGATCTCATCAGAAACGTGAGTTCCCCAATGCTCGTTAAGCGCAATCAGCGTTGTCGCCGCATTTGATGATCCGCCGCCAATTCCACCGCCCATTGGCAGCACTTTGTTGATGCGAATATCTGCACCTAACGCCCCTTGATGCTTGAGGGTTTCGCGACAATAGGTTTGCAAGCTTTTGGCGGCACGAATGATTAAGTTTTTTTCGACATCTACATCCGGCATCGGGGTGAGTAAATTAATTTGATCATCCGAACGAGTACTAAAGGTGATTTCATCACCATAATCTAAAAATTGAAACAGAGTCTGTAGCTCATGATAACCATCAGCTCGCTGCCCGGTAATGTACAAAAAAAGATTCAATTTTGCCGGTGATGGCCACGTTAACGTCATTTTTTCAGTGTCCAACTATCCATTTTTAACTTGATGATTTTATCCCCTTGCTTCAATTCCATGTGGTTCGGCAGCATCGGCGAGGTTTTGGTATCGTAAGAGAGATAATCCAATTTCCATGTTTCGCCATTGATTTTAAACGTCACGGATTTGAGCAGGTGGTTGCTATCGAGAGTATATTCAGTGGCACGCCCTGGAGAACCGACCAACCATGCGGTGAGATCATCGATCGGAATATCCATACCTGTTAACTGATAAATTAATTCACTTGGCACATCACTCATGTGAGTTTGCCCATCTTTCGTGGTTAATTTGGTTAAATCAGGTTCCACACTGAGTTCCAGTTCACGGGTGCCTAATGGGTTAGTCAGCAATAAACGGTATTTTTCGGGGGTATATTGTTGCCAGAAAAACTTCGCGTAAGTTTTGGTTTCTGTTCCGGTACCTTGACCGCCAATGTACACAAAGGAGCCGCGAGTTTGATAGTCACGCAGTTCAACCACTTGTGATTGGTGGGCTTTCCACTGCGCATCCGTTGAAGATGAAGTGCCTTTCGTAGTGTCTTGAGATGTGGTCACACAGGCAGTCAGCAGCAGGCAGGAAAGGGGCATTAATCGCCAAAAGTTTCTGGCTGGGCGCATAAACGACAGAGCTGAAGAAAGTTGCATATCGGTTCTCAAAAGGTAATTTTCAGGAATATTGCGCTAATCTGCAGTGGTTATCAATGAAAACATACTAAAAAATAGGGAATTTGCTTTCTGTGCCAAATAGCGGCATCCTTGATGCATCTTATTGATATTGATATCAGACAGTCCGATAATCAACGTAAATTTTGGTGTGCATCATCTTTCTGATTGTTGATGATAGGCTACCCGTAGAAACAGACGCGTTAATCATCTACAATATACGAATATAAATCGCAGTAATGAGCTAGGTCACTAGTATCATGCTGACAAATAAATTAGCAATGTGAGCAATGTGAGTAAGTCGTAAGCACAATGACCCTATTAGCCTTAGGCATTAATCATAAAACAGCACCAGTGGCTTTGCGTGAGCAAGTCGCTTTTGGTCCTGAAAAAATCGACCACGCACTTGAGGAGTTACTGAAACAGCCTCAAGTAAGTGGCGGCGTTGTGCTGTCTACCTGTAACCGAACCGAACTGTATCTTAGCCTTGAATCCCAAGAAAAAGCGCAGGAGCAGTTAACTAAATGGTTATGTGATTTTCACGGGATCACCGCCAAAGATCTACAACCTAGCCTTTATTGGCACCAAGATGCGCGCGCAGTTAGCCATCTTATGCGTGTGGCAAGTGGGCTAGATTCGTTGGTTCTTGGTGAGCCTCAAATTCTCGGTCAAGTGAAAAAGGCGTTTGCGCTTTCGCAAGATAATCATTCTCTATCTAGCGAATTAGAGCGCTTATTCCAAAAATCGTTTTCCGTGGCTAAACGTGTACGAACTGAAACTGATATCGGTGCGAATGCGGTCTCTGTCGCTTTTGCGGCTTGTACACTGGCGAGACAGATTTTCGAATCACTCAAACATTTGAATATTTTGTTAGTCGGTGCAGGGGAAACCATCGAATTAGTCGCTCGTCATTTGCGTGAGCATGGCGTGCAAAAAATGATGATAGCTAACCGAACGCTAGAACGTGCAGAACTTCTAGCCAAAGAAGTGAACGCGCAAGTTATCTCATTAGCCGATATCGATAATCGTTTAGCTGAAGCGGATATTGTGATTAGTTCAACGGCTAGCCCGCTGCCAATTATTGGTAAAGGGATGGTCGAGCGTGCGATGAAAGCACGCCGTAGTAAACCTATGTTATTGATTGATATCGCAGTTCCCCGTGATATCGAGCAGGATGTAGAAAAACTCAGAGATGTTTATCTCTATACTGTTGATGATTTGGAATCCATCATTGCCCAGAATTTGGCGCAACGTAAAGCTGCCGCGGTTGAAGCGGAATTTATTGTTGAGCAAGAAAGCGGTCATTTTATGGATTGGTTGCGCTCACAAGCCGGAGTCTCTACAATTCGCGAATACAGAGAACAGGCGGAAGCAATTCGGGCAAGTATGACCGAAAAAGCACTTGCAGCCATTGCCCAAGGTGCCAACCCTGAGCAAGTGATTATGCAGCTATCACAACAGTTAACCAACCGCCTGATCCACGCTCCGACTAAATCTTTGCAGCAAGCTGCGGGAAATGGGGATGTTGAGCGTCTAAATCTACTTAGGGACAGCTTAGGGCTGGACCATCAATAACCACTTTTTAATCATAGGTCTTAAATAACGAATGAAGCCTTCTATTGTCGCAAAACTAGAAGCATTACAAGAACGCTACGAAGAAATTGAAGCGCACCTTGCTGATGCGGGTGTGATTGCTGATCAAGACCGTTTTCGTGCTTTATCAAAAGAATATGCTCAGTTATCGGATGTCGCGAAGTGTTTTACTGCGTGGCGTACCGTTCAGGATGATATTGAAACAGCTCAAATGCTGTTAGATGATCCTGAAATGAAAGAGATGGCTCAAGAAGAGCTAAAAGAAGCCAAAGAGCGCAATGAAGAGCTAGAGCAACAATTGCAATTGTTGTTACTTCCAAAAGATCCTGATGATGAATATAACTGCTTTGTGGAAATTCGCGCGGGTGCGGGTGGCGATGAAGCGGCAATTTTTGCGGGTGATTTATTCCGTATGTACAGCCGTTACGCAGAAAGTAACCGCTGGCGCGTTGAGCTGATGAGCACCAGCGATGGTGAGCACGGCGGATACAAAGAAGTTATCGCAAAAATTTCGGGTGATAGCGTGTATGGTCGCTTGAAGTTTGAATCCGGCGGTCACCGCGTACAACGTGTTCCGGAGACGGAATCACAAGGTCGTATTCATACCTCCGCTTGTACTATCGCTATTTTGCCTGAATTGCCAGAAGCGGAATTACCGGAAATTAGCCCAGCGGACTTACGTATTGATACTTTCCGTTCATCGGGCGCGGGTGGTCAGCACGTTAACACCACCGACTCCGCAATTCGTATTACCCACTTACCAACGGGGATTGTGGTTGAATGTCAGGATGAACGTTCACAACACAAAAACAAAGCGAAAGCGATGTCTGTGTTGGGAGCGCGTATTCGCCAAGCTGAAATGGATAAACGCCA
Source organism: Providencia sp. JGM181 (assembly GCF_018257375.1). Lineage (NCBI taxonomy): Bacteria > Pseudomonadati > Pseudomonadota > Gammaproteobacteria > Enterobacterales > Morganellaceae > Providencia > Providencia sp. JGM181. Next base: position 9,969 of record NZ_JAERJY010000018.1, read on the forward strand.
TGCAGCGGAAGCCTCTGAACGCCGTAACTTATTAGGTTCCGGTGACCGTTCTGACCGTATTCGTACGTATAATTTCCCACAAGGTCGAGTCACTGATCACCGTATTAACCTCACGCTGTACCGTTTGGATGAAGTGATGGAAGGAAAACTGGATACACTCATTCAGCCTATCATCAACGAATACCAAGCTGATCAGCTTTCTGCTTTATCTGAGCAGGACTAATGCGTTATAGCGAATGGTTACAGCAGGCAGTCGTCAGACTGTCTGCCAGTGATAGCGCTAAACGAGATGCGCAGATCCTGTTGCAGCATACGACAGGGCGCAGTCGTACTTACATCCTCGCTTTCGATGAAACCGAACTAACTCCCCACGAACAGCAGCAATTAGAAGCGCTATTAGCCCGTCGTGAACAAGGAGAGCCGATTGCCTACATTGTGGGTGAACGCGAGTTCTGGTCACTGCCGCTGTATGTATCCCCCGCAACCTTGATCCCGCGTCCAGATACCGAATGCCTTGTTGAGCAAGCGTTAGCGCGCATTCCTCAAGACGCGTGTCGTATTTTGGATCTTGGCACAGGAACGGGGGCTATTGGGTTAGCCTTGGCGTCAGAGTTACCAAATAGTCGCATAACGGGCGTGGATTTTAACCCCGATGCGGTGGCGTTAGCGCAACGAAATCAACAACGTTTAGCCATTTCAAATATTCAGTTCTCACAAAGTGATTGGTTTACTTCACTCCCCAATGAACTATTTGATATGATTGTGAGTAATCCACCTTATATTGATGAGAGTGATATTCACTTGAGCCAAGGTGATGTGCGTTTTGAGCCTTCAACGGCATTGATTGCTGATGAGCAGGGCTTTTCAGATTTAGCACACATTATAGCCACATCAAAACAATACCTAAAACAACAAGGGTGGCTGCTGCTTGAGCATGGTTGGCAGCAAGGTTTAACAGTGCGAGAGCTGTTTAATGAAAATGGGTACACCAATGTCGAGACCTGTCTGGATTATGGTGGTAAAGAGCGAATTTCCCTTGGCCAATGGAATGGTTAAGCGGGCAATTGCAGTGGAATTGTAATGAAAACAATAGCAAATATTGAGTTTAATCAGCTACCGTTAAGTGAAGGCATTATGATGGTCTCTAACATCATTCGCGCCGATTTTCCCTTTATGCAGGTACAAACGCAATTAGATGATTTAGTCACTAAAGCGCGTGCAGCGATAGATTTGACGGCGGATAACCAGTCAAAGATAGAGCAGCTGATTGCACTGTTTTATAGTGAGTGGAAATTTGGTGCGGCGCACGGTGTTTACGCGCTATCTGATATGCTGTGGCTGGATAAGGTTTTAGCCTCTAAGCAAGGCACTCCGGTCTCTCTTGGCTCAATTTTCTTATTTATTGCTGAACAGCTCGATTTAGAGATTGAAGCTGCAATTTTCCCGACTCAATTACTCTTTGTCTCGACAAAACGCGATGGTTCTCAGTGGTTTATTAACCCTGTTAGCGGTGAAACCTTATCACAACACACACTAACTATGTGGCTAAAAGGAACCGTTGATCCATACTCCGAATTTATCTTTGATGAATTGGATGTGGCTGAACATAGCGTTATTGTTCGCAAAATTTTCGACACGTTAAAAGCGGCGCTGATGGAAGAGAAAAAAATGGAGATGGCATTAAAAGTCTGTGAGACATTGCTGATCCTCGATCCTGAAGACCCTTATGAAATTCGCGACCGAGGGCTTATTCTCGCGCATTTAGATTGTAACCATGTGGCGCTGAGTGACCTTAACTATTTTGTTGAGCATTGCCCAGAAGACCCTGTGTCGGAAATGATTAAAATTCAAATTTATTCGCTGGATAACCTTCCAGTTGTACTGCATTGATTAACGTATAGACAGTTTTTGTCTTCCTATAAAGGGTAAGAGTATGCAACAGAAAGTAGTCAGTATCGGTGATATTAAGGTCGCAAACGATCTGCCATTTGTTCTGTTTGGTGGCATGAACGTACTTGAATCTCGCGATATGGCGATGAAAGTGTGTGAGCATTATGTCACTGTGACACAAAAATTAGGCATTCCGTATGTATTTAAAGCCTCTTTTGATAAAGCTAACCGATCATCTATTCACTCTTATCGTGGACCGGGCTTGGAAGAGGGGCTGAAAATCTTCCAAGAAATCAAACAGACTTTTGGTGTGAAAATCATTACCGATGTTCATACTCCAGAGCAAGCTCAGCCAGCTGCTGAAGTGGTGGATGTTATCCAACTGCCAGCATTCTTAGCGCGTCAAACTGACTTAGTTGCGGCAATGGCGAAAACTGATGCGGTTATTAACATCAAAAAACCTCAGTTCATCAGCCCGGGACAAATCGGCAACATCGTTGAGAAATTTATCGAAGGTGGTAACGATAAAATTATCCTGTGCGACCGTGGCGCAAACTTTGGCTATGACAACCTAGTGGTTGATATGCTTGGTTTTAATGTCATGATGCAAGCCTCTAACGGCTGCCCAGTTATTTTTGACGTAACACACTCACTGCAATGCCGTGACCCATTTGGCGCTGCATCAGGTGGTCGTCGTGGACAAGTTGCTGAACTGGCAAGAGCGGGAATGGCGGTAGGGTTAGCAGGTCTGTTCCTTGAAGCTCACCCAGATCCAGATAACGCACGTTGTGATGGTCCTTCTGCATTACCATTAAATAAATTAGAGCCATTCTTACAACAAGTTAAAGCCATTGACGAAGTTGTAAAAAGCTTCCCTGCGTTGGACACCAACAGCTAATTATCGCTTCAAATGCAATTAAATGATGTTGTTTCCATGTTCGGCGCTGATCTCCAGCGCCGATATGGTGAAAAAATTCATAAAGTCACCTTACATGGTGGCTTTAGCTGCCCAAACCGTGATGGCACGTTGGGGCGAGGTGGCTGCACCTTTTGTAATGTGTCATCCTTCAGTGATGAAAAACAGTCTGAACAACCCATTACCCTTCAAATCCAGCAACAAATTTCCCGAATCTCTCGAGCCAATCGCTATTTGGCGTATTTCCAAGCCTATACCAGTACATACGACGAAGTGTATCGTTTAAAACAGCTGTATGAAGAAGCGCTGCAACAGGCCGATATGGTTGGCTTATGCGTAGGCACTCGCCCTGATTGTGTGCCTGACGCGGTGTTATCTTTACTGGCGGATTATCGCCAGCAAGGTTATGAGATTTGGCTAGAACTTGGCTTACAAACTGCTCACGACAAAACATTGCACCGTATTAATCGGGGTCATGATTTTGCTGCCTATCAAGCGACCACCCAAAAAGCCCGTGCGCTGGGACTCAAGGTTTGTACTCATTTGATTTGCGGCCTGCCAAATGAAAATGTGGCAATGAATATGCAGACGTTAGAGGCGGTTTTGGCGTGTGGTACAGACGGTATAAAACTGCATCCACTGCATATTGTTGAGGGCAGCATTATGGCAAAAAGTTGGCGAGTGGGTCGCATAGACACCCTATCTTTAGAAGAATATACCGCAACTGCGGGGGAGATGATCCGCCATACGCCAACGGATATTCTGTACCATCGTATCAGTGCCAGTGCGAGAAAACCGACTCTATTAGCCCCACAATGGTGTGAAAATCGTTGGGTAGGCATGAACAGTTTGTACCAGTATTTGCTTGCTAATGGTGGGCAAGGCTCTGCGTTATAGCGTCTCAAGAACCGTTTTAAAAATATCATTTATTCATACGAATTCACTTTTATAAATAATAATAAGGCACCTATGTACCCAATCCTCTCTGTTATTAAAAATACCAGCCGCCAATTTTGCTTAGGCGCGGTGGGTTTAATGTTCTCACTACATGCAATGGCGCAATACGATATTACGCCTGAAGATAAGAAAATATTTGAACAGACCAAAACAGCGGCTCAAAACAATGACGCTAAAGCGCAATATGAATTAGCTGGAATGTATTTGTCGGGAATTGGTGTATTACAAAACCAAAACAATGCCAAGTTATGGGCAGAGAAGTCAGCACAAGCAGGCAATGCAGATGCGTATTCATTATTGGCGGATATTACGTTAATTAGTGGGGACAGAACGTTTACTGAGGAATTTGTCAAAGCCCGTGAATATGCGACTAAAGCCGTTGCTGGTGGGAGTATTCGAGGGAAGATAAGTTTAGCAGAAACGTTGATTACACCTGAGTCAGGTGATGTTGATTACCCGCGCGCCATTACGCTACTTGAGGAGGTCAGTGCGTTAAATGATAAAGATTATTTTAATGCGCCTTTATGGTTAGGCATCATTTATTATGATGGTAATGGGGTGCCGCAAGATGAGAAAAAAGCCTTGGAATGGTTTGCGAAAGCCGATGCATTAACCTTCGCTGGCTTTGCAGAAGGTATGGCTTCATTTCAATTTAATGATGGTAACAATGGTGCAGTCAGAGATGACGAGCAGAAAGCGACAAAACTCCGTGCGATGGCTTGTGAATTAGGTAAAACCGAAGGTAATGAAATGTACTGCTACTGATTTTTAGCGTACATGATGGAATTAAAAATGCCGCCCTTGTTAAGTCAGTGCGGCATTTTTATTGTCAGCGTTAAGTTAATAACACGGTAGCACTGTTATGACTGAAGCTGCTTTTTATTTTCCTGGATCTGATGAACTTCTTCTAATGCACTTTTCAGTGAATTTTGGAAGCTCAGCACGCCATCAATCGGACGAACATTGGCACGCGCTAATGTTTTCAGTGGTTGGAATGGAATATCGCACACAATAATGTGGGTGTCTTTACGAACGATATCAATAAATTTATGGAAGGCTTCTAGCCCCCCTGCATCAAATACAGGTACGGCATCCCACTGCATCACAATTGTTTCATAACCGTGACTTTTTATCCGTAGTTCATCAAAAATACGCTCTGCGGCAGCAAAGAATAGAGGACCATTCACTCGCACAACCAGCAGGCTTTTATCTTCTTGAGTCTCTGGTAGTTGGGTTACTCGTGTCATATTGGCAATTCGGCGCATAAACAGCAGTGATGCGATAACAATTCCGACAGTGATAGCAATAACCATGTCAAATAGGACAGTCAATGACATACACAGCAGTAAAACAATAATGTCATCTTTTGGCGCGCGGCGGATCAACGTAAACACTTTGCCAGCGGCACTCATATTCCACGCCACAATCAGTAGCAGTGAGGACATAGCAGCGAGCGGTAAATAGGAGAGCAATGGTGCAAGAATAAGCAAGGTCAGCAATACTAAAATAGAGTGCACAATAGCCGATATAGGGGATGTTGCACCAGCGCGGACGTTTGCAGCAGAACGGGCAATCGCCGCGGTTGCGGTGATCCCTCCAAAGAATGGGGCGGCAATATTCCCTAATCCTTGACCAATAAGTTCACTATTGGAATGGTGTTTTTTCCCCGTCATGTTGTCGAGCACGACGGCACACAATAGGGATTCAATTGCACCAAGAACAGCCATTGACAAAGCGGCAGGCATCAATGCGGTGATCATCGACCAACTGATGGGAGCACTACCCGGTAACTCCCAAGGCAACATAAACTGCGGCAGAATAGGTGGAATACCGTTACCTTGAGTTCCATCCGGTAATAAATAGCTAAATTTAGAACCGATAGTTTCTACCTGAATATCAAACAGGGTTAGCACCCACATGATCAGGGTGCCGACAATAATTGCAGGCAAGTGTCCCGGTAGGCGAACTTTGAGTTTGGGCCAGAAAATCAGTACTAATAAAGTCGCAAGCCCAATCAAGGTGTCACTGTATTGTAGGGTTGGAAATGCTTTAGACAGCGCAATCACTTTATCGACATAGTTTTCAGGAACATGCTCCATCTGCAGACCAAAAAAATCTTTGATTTGCATGGTCGCAATCGTAATCGCAATCCCCGACGTGAAACCAAGTGTGACGGACACAGGAATATATTCGATAAACTTACCGAAGCGAGCAAAACCCATCGCCAGCAAAATAATCCCTGACATTAATGTCGCGACTAATAAGCCACTAAGCCCGTATTGTTGGGATACGGGGTATAAGATAACCACAAAGGCCGCAGTTGGACCAGAAACGCTGTAACGGGAACCACCCGAAATTGCAATGACAATCCCCGCAATGGCCGCGGTGTAAAGACCATATTGAGGCGGAACACCACTGGCTATAGCGAGTGCCATAGCCAGTGGAATTGCAATAATCCCAACGGTAATACCCGCAATTAAATCCTTCATAAAGCGGGCTGCGGTGTATTTCTCTTTCCAACAGGAATCAATCAATGCGCTAAAAGGGCGCAATCTATTAATATTTTTTGTACTCATTAAAAACCCTACCAAAATAACAGGGTGAAAAATAAACGAAATGAAGATATGAGGATACGCCTAACTGAATCAAAAAAATGTGTTATTTATCAATGAAACTACAATTATCATAACGTTTTCAGTATCAAAAGTAAAAAAGCGTTATTTACTCCGTTAAATATCATTAAACGTATTTAAAATAATTATTAACTATCGATTTGCTATTTTAAACAGCAAGTTAAAAGGTGTGATAATTAATTAATAGTCAATTTACCGTTTATTTAAATACCACCCAAAACAAACTAAAAAATAAGCGAAAATAATAACCATCCCCACAAGAGAACCACGCAATAACTGGCACGCTGAAATAATTTGCGAGTGCCTTCCCAGCGACTTTCCATGCTTCGGTTTTCCCTATTTGGATTCGCTGAGGATTGAGGAACTAGCAGCCCAAGGGCTTCATCGAAGGCTTGGGTATCTCCCTGACGATAAATCAGCGTGAAGAAATGGTGGTCGAGCCATAGGCGGAAAATAAAGTATTGGCTAGCAAAAAACAGCCCGACACTCACCGCGAGGCTAAAATGTGAGATTGAATCATGAAGCAGTAAAGCGAATTGACCCAACAACGCGAGGATGGCACCGACGGCAAAATAGCGCCAACTCGCGGTGAATACCACAATCACATCGCCACGGTTTTTATCCATCAGTGAACTCATTGGTGTGTTCTCCGTACATGAAATTGCTGATACCAGTGATGTAACTGTTCAACAGTCGCTGAATTTAAAATCACCTGAGGGCGAACTTGTTCCACATGAGCGATTGCCTCATCGATATTTTCCGCCATATTTTGATGCACCATCCAAGCCACTACAACCGTCGCACTACGGGAATAGCCTAACTTACAGTGAACATACACCGAACCACTTTGGGCGAGTCTATCCATGGTCATAACGGCTTTCTCAATATCCTCGGGGCTTAGAGGTAACAAATCAATCTGTGGCTGACTACAATAATTTTTACCTTGGCTGTAGTTATTGCGAGGCCACTCGCAAGTCATATCGAGAACGGCTTGAGTTTGCAGTGGATATAACGGGCGTCCTCCCAAAACTATTTTTTCGTTCACAATACTAGGTTGCTGGCAGCGCTTGGCATAGTAATGATAGGTACCCCAAGCGATCAGGCGATAAGGAAGTAAAACTAATGTGGCAGAAGGAGAAACCTGCCCAGAGGCTGTTTTCTGGAATATCGAAGCACCAGCACCTAAATAGCCTAGTGTGACGAAAGTTAAGGCGATTGCAGGCCATAGGAGCCACCATGTTGCACCTTGCACGAAAAAGGCGAGAGCATAGCAGGCGATAGCGCCCACTCCATAGTTTGTTGCTATTTTCAGGCTACGAGGGCTGCCGGTGTAGTGCCATTGCCAGCGAGTGTTAATGGGTAACAAGTAGCTGATGATGACACCAACGGCGAAGCCAGTGATCACATCGATAAAGTGATGCTGCCATGTGGTGAGAACGGAGAACAAAATAAGGATTGACCAACTGTGCAGTAACCAGCGCCATTGAGTTGGAGTATGTGCTCGGAAGCGTAACCATAGTAACCACAGTAAAATAATATGCAGTGAAGGGGCTTGGTTATAAGGTAAGTCAAACAGCTCTAAGCTATCGAACATCCAGCCGAATGCCCCATTGGTTTCAGGGCGAGGAAAGCTGAACTTAAGTGGAAAAAGTAAAAAGCCGGCACAGGCGATGAGGGAGGCTGCAACTAAACGCAAACCATGGATGCATTGCTCACGGCGGGTAACACAGACAAACAAGGAAAGCCCATAGAACAGGTCGATGCTCCAATAGGGGATGATGGTCCATGGCAAAAATGGAATGTGTGTTTCCCATCCGTATACATAAGAAGGCACATTAGGCAGTGTCGCGGTGTAATTATTGACTTGCCCATAGGTTAAAAAGAAAAAAGGGGCTAAAAATAGCAACCAAACTAACCCATAGAGCCAAATCTGGCGTCGTGATGTCGGGCGCGTATCTTGGGCTAAATGGAGCATGGGTTCGGTTCCTATCCTTATTAATCGCCTCTCGATGCACTGAAGGTACATCAATGAGTCATCTACAAGCCAAGTGAGCTATTTGCAGGCTCAATGAGAGCTGAGCAGATAAAAATACAGGTTATTGATGATACCAATAACCTGTTGGTTAAAAAGATAAATTATTAACGACGCCTTGCAAGGGAAACACTAAAAATGCCCCAGTTATCGATGGACTGCGTGATTTTTTCGAAGCCAGCTTCTTCGACTAAAGCATCCATTTCGCCTTGGCTGCGGCAGCGCATTACCCACGCTTGTCCACCTTGGTGACTTGGCAGTACTCGGGCGATCATTTCAACTTGTGGGTGCCACGGCTGGCAGGTATAGACGAGTAGACCACCAGATGGAATGGCACGAGAAAGCCCATCAAGGGAAGCGCGGATCAGCTCGTTGCTTGGGAAAAGCTCATATAGACCGCTGACAATCCCCAACGTCGGCGCAGGAGAAACTGCCGCGAGGTCGTCTGCATCAAATGCGTTACCTTCTTCAAAGCGAACTTTATCTTCCAAGTAACGCTCTTTGATATGTAAACGCCCTTGCTCAACGTTAATTGGGCTGTAGTCGCGCAGTAGAACGGAATCGACTTTTCCGTAGTCATTAATGGCATCAAAAATGTAGCGACCTTGACCCGCGGCAATATCCATAATGCGAACAGGCTTCCCGTTATTAGTCAGTTCACGAATAGCTTGGCGAATAATGTTTTCAATATTGACTTTACGCTGGCGGATCCCTTGCCAGCCAATACTGTTGAGGTACTGCCTATCGATAATACGGCCAAATAGACCGGAACCTTGCGCCTCGTTGCGATAGACATAATCGAGGGTAGAGCCGGAATCAAAACCCTTATCGTAGCCGATACGTACACCTTCAGATGCTTTGCCTAATGTGCTCATCGATTTGCTCATGATTTTATAAGCAAGGTTTTTCGGGCAGTATTTAGGTAGCGGTACACTCAATGAGCGGAATGCGTCGGCACTGGTGCTCCAGGTATCTTCGAACTGATAATCATGTTGATACAGAGGAAGTGCAAATAATTTATCAACAAATTGACGGATCATTTCGATAGGAATATGGCGTTCTTTTTCACCTAATGTGTCGTGATAAAAACCAGGAAGAATATGCTTCTCTTTAATTGAGGTATTTAGACGCTCATAAAATTGATGCTGTGGTTTATGGTGTACCACATGGTCACTACCAGAAATAAACAACTGAGTTGGCAAAGTGATGGCCGCGGCATCCGCTACCACACGGTCTGCGGTGGTATACAGTTCCAGTAAAATATTCACGGCAATTGGGCGCGTGATCAGTGGGTCATTGTTAAACGAGTGAATACGCTGCTCATCGTGGGTTAAAAACTTGGCTTTTACATAAGAATTCACGTAGAACAAACCGCGAATTTTTTGCATTAACCCTAAGCCTGTACGGGCAAATGGGACGTACAGTTTGACCTTAAATGCAGGGGAGGCTAGCACCATACCACGGATTTTAGGTGCATAGTCATGTACCCACGTAGAGACCAAAACGGCTCCGACACTTTGACCAATAACAATAATGTTTTCGAGAGGGATCTGATATTGCTCTGATACGTAATGGACAAATTCATCCACATCACGGATGGAAGTGCCTAGCGATGGGCTGTAGCCACGCGGACCCTCATTGCGACCGTGTCCACGAGCATCCCACGCAAACATAGCAAAATCAGGGAGGTTCAACTCATCCACTAAATGCGCAACACGACCAGAGTGCTCATGACCACGGTGAAATAGAATAATGGCTTTATCGGTGATTTGTTCAGTTGGCCAATAACGATAAAACAAATTGGTATGATCACTGGTGGTAAATTGAGATTCGACAACAGGACGCTGAGTCGAATAGTCAGTTTGAGCGTTCATAATTATTCCTTAATTATTTTCCGATACTGCACTTAATTCAGTCAGTGCGCGGCGAATACGGTTATAGCAGGTATAGGACAACAGCAAGGCAAAAATGACAAACAGGATATTGATCCAACTTGCGGTCATCAGTTGCGGAAAAATACAGACAAACAACCCGAGCGCGCCAAAAACAAAAGCACGGTCACTTTTACCTACGGGGCCATCATAACGGCGAGATGCCCCAATCGCTTGAGCTATGACGCCGATAAATTCAGTCAAAACGCTGAGGAATAGGATCAGTAAAATCCACCAAAATGCGTGCGGGAAAATCAGCACGAAAGGTAGGTATAAGGCAACATCGGAAATGACATCGCCTAACTCATTTAGCATTGCGCCAAGGTGACTTTTTTGGTTATGTTCACGTGCCAGCATGCCATCAATAGCATTGAGCGCCATACGAATAAAAAGGACAAACGGCAGCAGGATAAACAAATAAGGGCTAGGGAAAATGGCTAATAGAGCGCCAACGATAATGGATAACCCTAATGCTGCGAGGGTGACTTGGTTGGCTGTAATTCCCGCCTCAAAGAGCTGACGAACGATAGGGCGTAACAGATTCTGAAACTTCGGTTTCAGATCATAAATGGTCATTCACTCATCCTTAAAATATGCCGCATAGTGTGCAGTTTAGTGCTATATCAATACGCGATTATGTTTTAGCTGCAATAAGAGCTGTCCTAAGTTCACTGTTACAACTATTTATCGTGATAACTATTCACCGTGACAGCAATTTATCGTGACAGTGATTCATAGTGACAACAAAAAGAGACTCAACGGTTACTTTCTAAAAGAACAACTGAGAATTTAGAGGGAATGGATAGAAAAAAGTTCGTGTGTTTCAAAAAAGAAAAGACGCGCAGCCTTTAAAGAAAATGCGCGTTTTCTGAGGATTAAATAGAATAAGCTACATCCAATTCATGAGAGGCTTTATTATTGCACTTATGATTAAGAGTAGAACGCATGCGTTTAAATTGGCTTGGGGTCATATTAGTGAGTTCTTTAAATTTACGGCAGAATGCGCTGTGGTCGGCGTAGGCACATTTAATGGAAATATCCGTAATCGAATAGTCTTCTTCTAATAATTCAATCGCGTGTTCAAGGCGTTTCTTTTGAATATATTGTTGGGGAGTAATATGAAATACCGTTTTAAATTGACGATTGAGTTGTGATAATGACAACCCTGAAATCTCAGCCAGAGTCGTTATTTTAATGGCAGTATCAAAATGCTGACTAATATAGTGTTCAACGCGTCCCAATTGACCATTTAATTTTGGACTCACTGATTTTTCATCCTGCAAATCTACCGAAATTCCCGCAACACCGATAACCTGATTTTTAGTATCAAAAATCGGCACCTTGGTTGTTAAACACCAGCCTAATAACCCTGCCTTATAGAGATGTAATTCTAGTTTATTGATAACACTGATTTTTTTCTGCATAACCAAATAATCTTGAGAACTATAACTCTGACCTAAATCTGCATGAAAGATATCTTCTGCAGTTTTTCCTATTACACCATTTGGTTGGTCAACTTTACACCGTTTAGCCAAGTTTTCATTGGCAAGCAAGTATTTGGCATTACGGTCTTTGACGAAGAAAGTCACATTAGGAAGCGTATTAATCAGTGGCATCACCAACCCAAGATGATTTAACAAATTATTAATATTATCTACGGGAAAGAGCATGTTTTCCTGACTAATCGACAACAGTTTATTTAAATCAATCATATTGCGCTCCAATGCATTCAACTAATTTTAATAGTTATCTGAAATGTTTTTAAATTGTGCAGAAATACGCATGGGTTGATTCGAAAGATATCAAGAGTTGTTTACATAAATCAAGCATTCTATTAACAAATGATATTAATAAGGATGAACTGATGCAGAGTAAATATAAGAAAATTGAAGTCATTGACTCTCATACCGCAGGAGAACCGACACGTTTAGTCATTGAGGGTTTTCCTGATTTAGGGAATGCAGACATGGCGTCGCGCCTGCAAAAATTACGTACGGAATATGATCATTGGCGCTGCACAACGATTTTAGAACCACGTGGAAATGACATTTTAGTGGGCGCATTACTTTGCAAACCAGTGAATCCGAAAGCTGCCGCCGGGGTGATTTTCTTTAATAACGAAGGCTACTTAGGTATGTGTGGTCACGGCACCATTGGTTTGGTCGCATCATTGCATTACTTAGGGCGCATAGGTTACGGGGAGCATTTAATTGAAACCCCTGTCGGGGATGTGACCGCTAAATTACATGAAGATGGTAGCGTGAGCATTCAAAACGTCTACGCATACCGCTATCGCAAAGCCGTCCAAGTCAACGTGCCGGAGGTTGGGCTAGTGACTGGGGATATTGCATGGGGAGGAAACTGGTTTTTCCTCGTCGAAAATTCACCACTCGCTATCCAGTATAGGAACGCGAAGGCGCTGACTGAAATCTGTTTGAAAATCAAACAAGCCCTCGTTGACCAAGGTATTTTTGGTAAAGATAACCAAGAAATTGACCACATCGAACTATTTGGTCATTGCGAAGATGCGGATAGCCAAAGTTTTGTTTTATGCCCAGGCGGTGCCTATGACCGTTCTCCTTGTGGCACGGGAACAAGTGCCAAGCTGGCGTGTCTTGCGGCAGACAACAAGCTCGCGGAAGGCAAAATTTGGCGTCAGGCAAGTGTCATCGGTAGCCAATTCCAAGCTAGCTATCAGATTGCAGATGCTAATGGCATCATCCCGACTATTCGCGGAAATGCCTATATCAGCGGCGAAAATACCTTGTTGATCGATAAAAACGACCCGTTCCGCTTTGGGATCACGGTGGAGTGAGGTAAGCCAATGGATAACAAATATTCTGTGATTGTGGTGGGTGGTGGCATTGTCGGGCTCAGTATTGCGTTATCTGTCCAGAATCAAGGCACGGGCGTTTTATTGGTCGACAAAAACCAAATTGGATCCGGTGCTTCATTTGGCAATGCAGGGCATATCGCCACGGAGCAGGTTTTTCCTGTGGCTGACCCCTCCGTTTTGAAATCAATTCCTAGCATGTTGCTCGACCCGTTAGGCGCATTGCGTATTGATTGGCGTTATATATTGCCGCTCACACCATGGTTACTGAAATTGTTGGGCAATATGCGCCACAAACCGTTTATGCATATTCACCACGTTCTCTCCATGCTCAATGGGGCATCATTGGCTTCTTGGCAGGCATTTTCTAAGCAGTGGCAGTTAGAGGATTTAGTCAAAATCCAAGGTTCTTTGCTGGTGGCTGAGAAACCGCCGACCCTCGAAAAACTGCGTCGCCACGGTGAGTATTTAAATAGCATGGGGGTGCATAACCAATTATGGGATCAATCCCAACTGTTGGCACAGCAACCTGAACTTGCCAATAACCAAATCGGTGGATTGTTCTACCCCGAGACTGGGCATGTGGTGGATCTTGCCTTAATGCATGAGCGATTAACTCAAGCATTCATACAGTTAGGGGGAAAAGTCCTGACTGAGTGTGAAGTCACGGCGATTGATTCGTCATCGGCGAGCCAAGCTCATTTAACCACATCACAAGGCACATTTATCGCTGATAAAGTGGTGATTGCGGGTGGTGCATTTTCGAAATCGTTAGTGAAGATGGTGAGCCGTATTAATGTGCCGTTAGAAACGGAGCGCGGTTATCACTTGATGCTACCGAATGAAAAAGGGCGTTTATCCATTCCCATTTCTAGTATGGATCGCCGTTTTATTATGACGCCAATGAACGGTGGGTTACGTCTTGCGGGGACGGTGGAATACGCAGGGTTAAAACGCCCGCCGAATATGCAGCGCGCTCGTCACTTTTTACCGTTGGCTAACCCAATGCTAAAAACACCATTGGATAGCCAGAATACCAGTGAATGGATGGGTTTTCGTCCCACTATCTCAGATTCCTTACCGGTCATAGACCAAAAAGGCCCGTATGTTTTTGCCTTTGGGCATCAACATTTAGGGCTAACACAAGCGGCAATTACCGCAGATATCGTCAATAACATGATCCACGGGCAACCGACACCGCTCGATTGCTCGCCTTTTTCGATTAAGCGCTTTCTTTAATTCAGGAGAATTATAATGAATTTTCATGGCATCCTTGTTCCGTTAGTCACTCCGTTTCATGATGATCTTTCATTGAATATCACGGCATTAGCAGAGTTAACCGAAAAACTGATCGCCAGCGGTGTGACCGGGTTAGTTGTCTGCGGCACCACGGGTGAGTATTACGCATTAAATGAAGATGAACGTAAAACCGTATTAACCACGGTCAGTAAAATTGCCAAAGGGCGTGTGACACTGATCGCAGGGATTAATGACTTATCTACCGAGGGCGCAATTAAACGCGCAGCACAAGCGAAAGAACTGGGCTACGAAGGATTGATGCTGTCGCCGCCTCCGTACAGCCTGCCGGATCAAAACGGCGTTTATGCCCACTACGAAAAAGTGGCGAAATCCACCTCGTTACCAATCATTATGTACAACTTCCCAGCCCGTATTGGTATCGAAATTGAGTTAGATACCGTGGTGAGATTGGCTGAAATCGACAATATCGTCGCTATCAAAGAGAGCAGTGGCAGCTTTAGCCGTGCTCTGCATCTGTTACAAACGCCATTTAAAAACTTCGAAGTGATTTGCGGCTGTGATGACCAACCTGTGGACTT
Organism: Providencia sp. JGM181; assembly: GCF_018257375.1. Lineage (NCBI taxonomy): Bacteria > Pseudomonadati > Pseudomonadota > Gammaproteobacteria > Enterobacterales > Morganellaceae > Providencia > Providencia sp. JGM181. Next base: position 24,999 of record NZ_JAERJY010000018.1, read on the forward strand.
TTTCTTTTGGGGCTCGAAAAGCTGGATCGCCGGTGCGGGTAATGTTTTCCCAACAGAGCAAGTGGCGATTTTTAACGCAGCGCAAAAAGGGGATTGGGCGAAGGCTAAGCAGATCATGCAAGAGATTTACCCAGCCATTTATTCCATGGAGTCAGGCAATTATAACCAAAAAGCAAAAGCGGGTTGCTTAAAAGGCTCCTTTAACGTGGGGCCAGTTCGCTTGCCTCTGTCAAATATTAGCCAGCAAGAACGTCATGAGTTTCTTGCGCTGATCAAACCATAGCGAGGTTGCATATGTTGATCACCAAAGAGCAAATATTTGAGCGAGCAAAACAGAGCAAACTGTGGGCGGGGAATTTAATTGCGGGCTACCAAAGTGGCAGTGCCAAACTTAAAAACTATACGCCTATCGATAATAGCGCGATTGGTTATATTGCGGATGGCAGCGCGCAAGATGTTCATGCTGCCGTGAATATTGCTCGTGAAACCTTTGAAGAAGGGTGCTGGAGTGGGTTATCTCCCCAAGAACGTAAGCAAGTGATGCTGCGCTGGGCGCAATTAATTGAAAAACACAGTGAAGAGCTGGCTGCGTTAGATTGCGTAGATGCGGGAAAACCGATCACGGAATGTCTGAATACTGACTTACCTGCTACCGTCGAAACCTTCTATTGGTATGCGGAAGCTATCGACAAATTGTTCGGCAAAATTGCCCCAACGGGTCGCCAAGAAATGGGGCTGATTGTTCATGAGCCAATTGGCGTTGTGGGTGCAGTTTTACCGTGGAACTTCCCTGCTCAAATGTTTGCATGGAAAGTGGCACCGGCGTTGGCTGTCGGGAACTCGGTGATTGTCAAACCCGCAGAGTTAACTTCCTTGAGTGCCTACCGCATGGTGGAACTGGCTTATGAAGCTGGCGTCCCTAAAGGTGCGTTAAGTTTAGTGTGTGGGCTAGGTGAGAAAGTCGGGGAAGCCTTAGGACGCCATCCTGATGTGGACGTGGTGTCGTTTACCGGTTCAACTGAAGTGGGGCGTTTATTCCTGAAATACTCCGCGGAAAGTAACCTAAAAGAGATTGTCTTGGAATGTGGCGGAAAAAGCCCACAAGTGGTGTTTGAGGATGCGGACTTAGATGGGGCTATTCCACATATTATGGCGGCTGCGTTCTGGAATATGAGCGAAAACTGTAGCTGCGGCTCTCGTTTAATTGTGCATGAAAATGTCAAAAAATCCTTACTCGAGAAGTTAACCGCTGCGGCATCAACATGGCAAGTGGGCGACCCTCGTGATGCGGGTATCTCTATTGGTCCAATGATTGAAGAAGCGCATTTTGAGAAAGTGAAATCATTTTTAGACACCACTGTTAAAGAAGGTGGAAAATTGGTGACAGGAGGAAAAATACGCAGTGATCTCGGCTCAGGATGGTATATCGAACCGACTATCTTTGATGCCGTTACGCCAGAAATGTCTCTCTTTCGACATGAAGTTTTTGGTCCCATTTTAGCCGTCACATCGTTTAAAACCGATGACGAGGCGGTCAATTTAGCCAATGACACTCACTACGGATTGGCTGCATCGTTTTACAGCCAAAATGTCCATCGAGTGATGAATATTGCACGTCGTATCAATGCGGGGACGGTGTCTGTCAACGGATTTAGCGAAGGTAATATCACCACACCATTTGGTGGTTTCCGTCAGTCAGGTTTTGGTGGAAAAGACAACGGCTTAGAAGCCTTTGAGCAATACACCCAAACGAAAGTTATCTGGTTTATCAATCAGTAAAATGACATTGACCTGAACCTTGCGGGGTTCAGGTTTCGACCCTTGCAAATACACAAATACAATTACAATAGTCGAGGAGTACATATGGAAGCCATCGTTAATACCATCGTTGGTTACATCTGGGGTAATGCTCTCGTATTCTTATCTCTGGGTGTCGGTCTCTATTTCACATTAGCAACACGCGGTGTGCAGTTTCGTTACATCGTAAAAATGGTCTGTTTATTAAAAGAAAATAAAGCATCAAAAGACGGGATCTCCTCATTCCAAGCCTTCTGTTTAGCATTATCGGGGCGTGTTGGGGTCGGTAATATTGCAGGGGTAGCAACGGCGATTGCGGCAGGTGGTCCTGGTGCTATTTTCTGGATGGTGGTCATGGGCTTACTTGGAGGCGCGAGCGCCTTTATTGAGTCTACACTGGCGCAGATTTATAAGCAGCGCTCAGATGACCAATATCGTGGTGGTTCGCCGTACTATATTGAAAAAGGATTGAAATTAAAGCCTTTTGCTATCTTTGTTGCGGCAGTGATCTGTTTATCTTACGGTGTATTGGTACCGGGCATTCAAGCCAATACCATCGCGGATTCGTTCCAAACGGCATTTAATATTCCACCAATGGCAACAGGTGCATTAGTGACAGTATTAATGGCGTGGTTAATTTTTGGTGGTGTGAAACGTATTGCGAGCGCAGCCGATAAAATTGTTCCTATCATGGCATTAGCTTATATCGTGATGATGGTGATTATTCTGGGCAGCCATTGGGATAGCGTACCGGGTATGTTCAGCTTAATTTTCCGCAGTGCGATGGGAATGGATGCGGTATTTGGTGGGATCGTGGGAACTGCGGTGTCTTGGGGCGTGCGTCGTGCTGTGTTCTCAAACGTGGCAGGAGCAGGTGAAGCGACATTCAGTTCCGCGGCGGCAGAAGTTAGCCATCCGGTCAAACAGGGGCTTATTCAAGCATTCTCTATCTATATCGACACCGTGGTTGTGTGTACAGCATCGGGACTGATGATTTTAGTCACCAATATGTACAACGTTTTCCCTGATGGTTCAGCGACTGCTCTTGTGGAGTATGTGCCAGGTGTGGCAGCAGGAACTGCATGGACTCAAATGGCAGTTTCTACGGTATTTACATCGGCGGGTGCAGGGTTTGTCTCTATAGCGGTATTCTTGTTCGCCTTCACAACGCTTATGGCTTACTACTATATTGCAGAAACCACCATTGTTTACCTTGATCGTAAGCTGAAATATCCTGTGCTCAAGCTGATTTTGAAATTCGTCTTCTTGGTGATTGTCTTTATGGGCAGCGTGCAGTCGGTCAGTATTATGTGGGGGCTGGGTGATATCGGTTTCGGCAGCATGAGCTACTTAAACTTGATTGCGATTGTGTTTTTATCAAAACCCGCTTTAAGAGCATTACGTGACTTTGAAAGACAAACCAAATTAGGCGTTGATCCGGTGTTTGATCCAAGAGCCGCAGGTGTAGAAAACGCAGAATTATGGGAAGAAATCAGTCGTGAATATCATGCGAAAGGCGTTGGGATTGATAGAATCGATGGTTCTGGGAAGATAAACGAGAAATTACTAAAGGAAGAATAACTTAGATTAGAAATGGCGGTGAGGGAGGGATTCGAACCCTCGATACGTTGCCGTATACACACTTTCCAGGCGTGCTCCTTCAGCCTCTCGGACACCTCACCGTTTTTCTAAATTGTGGTTGCAGAATTTGTTATAAATAACTTGTCCTTCAACGGGGCGCTACTATAGGGAAAAGAGCGCCTTCCGTCAACTCCCAATTAAATAAAAATCCACTTTTTTCTATCGTTTAGCTAAATAAAAACCAATTTGGTTACTCTCTAATCTTAATAAATTATTATTGATTAGAAATTGATAATAAATTGTTTATTTAAACTTCAAGCAATTAATCCAGAATCCGTTAACTCCTTAACAAAATCCTCATCTTATGGATATAAATATGGGGTATTGACTTGAAAATAAACACCATTACGCACACTCTGGTGGAAACCTATAAGGAGTTGCCATGAATATTTTATTTTACCATCCATTTTTTGATGCCAATCAGTGGATTGATGGCATGCGTGCTCGATTGCCTCAAGCCAATATTCGCCAATGGAAGCCGGGAGATACCCAACTGGCAGATTATGCCATGGTATGGCTTCCTCCTTATGAGTGCCTTGCGGGTCGCCAAGACTTAAAAGGGATTTTCGCATTAGGCGCGGGGGTGGATGCGATTCTAAAGCAAGAGCAAGATAACCCGGGAACATTACCGGCAGGCGTTCCATTGATGCGCTTAGAAGACACGGGTATGGCCATTCAAATGGAAGAATATGCCGCTGCAAAAGTCTTGTATTACTTCCGTCGTATGGATGAGTACCGTCAGTTGCAATCCCAACGTCAATGGAAACAACTGCCAGCCTACACCCATGACCAGTTTGTGGTGGGCGTGATGGGCGCAGGGGCGTTAGGTCAAGCCGTGGCAAAACGCTTAGCCAGTTTTGGTCTTAAAGTCAGAACATGGAGTCGCTCAGAAAAGCAAATCCCAAATGTGAAAAGTTACTATGGGCAAGACCAGTTAGCGGATTTCTTATCAGGCACCCGCGTGATTGTGAACCTGCTGCCAAGCACCCCAGAAACGGTGGGTATTTTAAATCATCAATTATTCAGCCAGCTTGAGCAAAACGCCTATATTATTAACCTCGCCCGAGGTGCGCACTTAATTGAGCAAGACTTGCTGGAAGCATTAGAAAAAGGGCAAGTTGCAGGGGCGTCACTCGATGTTTTTGCTACAGAGCCACTGCCACACATGCACCCATTCTGGACTCATCCACGTATCGCCATTACGCCACACGTTGCGGCGTTTACGTTGCCTAATGAGGCGATGGATATGATTGCGAGTAATATTCAGCGGATTGAAAAGGGCGAGCAACCAGAGGGGATAGTTAATACTGCCCGCGGATACTAATTTCCCGTCCTAGTTTTCGCCGTCACGTTGTTGGCTGCGTCAGCACACCCTAGTCACATACTTGCGTATGCTCCTAGGGATGTGCTTTCTTGCCGCCTAGTGACAACTAAAACTCGTTAGGGAAATGTTCGCTATATTTATGCACAGCGCGAATTATTTTGAGGATGCTTTGGTTATCTGTTATCTGTTATCTGATTCTTTAATAAATCATCATTAGCGACTATCAGCGCCATATATTGGACTATGTCATATATGGTATTGCTCAAAGCGTGGGTTTTCTGTTTTTTCAGGTATACTGCATCGCATCATGATCACGAAAAAGTGATTGCAGGAAAATCGCCAACAGGAAGAAACCCATGAATGAATTCTCAATCGTCTGCCGTATTTTAGGTACCTTATTTCAACGCTCTCCGGACGATGCGCTTGTGAAGCCTCTTATCGATATGATTGCTCAAGATAAGCTCAAAGCCTCATGGCCGTTGGAGCAAGATGAACTGTGGGCAAGAATGGCGAAGGCAGTGGATCACAAGGTTATCACGGCGGATTATCAAGCGATGTTTGGTAGTGAACCAACGGTTCCGCCTTTTGCTCATCGCTATGATGAAGAAATCACTGAAGCAGAAATTCGCGAATTCCTAGTGACCCGTGGAATGACCTTAACGGATGCCCCAACGGATGCATTTGGTGCGCTACTGTTAGCCGCATCATGGCTAGAAGACCAAGCCGCTGAAGATGAAACCGCCGCGCAGGAAGAGCTATTCGACAGCTATATCCTGAGCTGGTATGGCGCATTTCTGGGGAAAGTTGAGGCTCACGCGACAACACCGTTTTACCGTACATTAGCGCAAATTACCCGCGATGCCGTCATTGCACTGCGTGATGAGTTAGAATCTGACTCAGAAAATGATGATAAATAAGTGACGCCGTCACTTAAAGACTGATGATTGAGAGAAGATAGGTGTGGAACCGTCTTCTCTCATCATAGGTTAAAAGGATAGACACAATGACCTCGACACAACTTCATGGCTTGATGTGGCTCTTTATTTCACCGTTAGCACTGGCACAAGTGGATAATGATCTGCCTAGCTATAATAAACGCATGGTTAATTACAGCACGGAATTTCAATTTGACCCGCTTTACGGAAAAGTAAAAGAATTAACACAAATCATGAACGATGAAAAAGGGCTCAGCAAAAGAGTGACTGTGTCTTTTAATCTCCACGGTTGTCTCAACAATTTAAGTTATTACAATAGAGACAGTGAAACAGCATTTGTGATTGTCAGAAAATTTAAGCAACTTTATTACTTAGTAGATAAACAAAAATTCAAAGGTTATGGCATCGATAAGATGTGCAATTTACAAACCGGAGAACTGCAAGATTGGAAATATTATTACCGTGATGGTCTTGTTAATAAGATCACTCAAGGGAAGAAAGAGATAGCGACATTTGTTTATGGTGAACATTTTTTACCGATAGAAACGACATATTTTGATGAAAATGAAGTTATTAATACAAAAAATGAATACTTTTTCACTAATGGCTTAGTCACTAAAATTCTTTTTCATACGACGAAAAATCAGCAACCGTTTGTCGAAACTACTCAAAAATGCACGCATTATGATGATCATAAAAACCCAACTGTATGTACCAGTGTGGTGACATACAGTGATGGACGGGTAGAAAAATTCGATTTTGAATACAAAACGAGTTATTACGAGTGACTTTTTAGTATTAAAAATAAATGGCATTCCAATAAAAAAGCAACCGACTAGAAAGGTTGCTTTTTTCATTTTTAGATTATCAATTTATCAATCAAAAATATTTATGGTCAATTAATCAACCATTGGAATAACTAATTTACCCGGCTTGATTTCTAAACCTTTAGCGAGTTTTTTCGCGGTCGCTTCTGCGGCGCTGTTATCTGGGTTGAGCACATAGACAGGCTGAGTCGCGAAGAAGGTCTCAAGGGAGCTATTTAAATACGGGATCACCACAGAAATGGCGGTTTCCATATTTTCGGGTGTAATTTTATATTGGGTAATTTTCAGCTCTTTCAAATAGATAGAGCCTGTTTGTGCATCAAAAACAGGGCGCGCGGTTAAGGTCAATGCAATATCGGCCGCCGCAGCACCAAGTAGTGAATTCATTGTGACAGTGGCTTCGCCTTTTAATGCAATAATACCCGGTTCGCTACGACCAATTTCTGATTGTAAGTTATGCAAGGTGATATCCGCATCTGCAAACCCAGTAATGCCGATATTATTTTCGTACTTAACCTTGGTCGCAAGGTAACTGTTAATTTGTGATTCACTGATAGTAAATTCGGTTAATTTGTCACAACCCGTGAGAATAAATAGCAATCCAAAGATAGATGCCAAGAAAATGTTTTTCATAATCACTCCTTTATACAGTAATAACCCAAGTGTAACGTATTACTGCCCGCTCAACATGACTGTTTCAATTTTTTTACGGTTAAATTGGCGATGAAGCGCCCATAAGGTGATAAAACCAATAGTGCCGAGCAAGAACCAAGGAAGTTGAGGTATATTCCATTGGTGCCCAATATCGTACATCCAACCGCCACCGGTATAGCCAACGGCACCGCCTAGCGCAAGACCGAGTCGACTAAAGCCCATATAACTACCACGAGCGCGAGGGTCGGCAAGGGATGCGCTCAGGGTCTCACGAGCAGGGTCGGCGGTGATAGTCCCCAAATAGAAAATACCAATCAACACAAACAGAATATTGACCGATGTGGTCATACCGATAGGGAACATGCTCAGGCTCATTAAAAATAACCCTGCCATTAAACGTTGCTCTAAGCGGAAATGTTTTTCGCTCCAACGGGCAATCGGATAAAGCAGTGTCAGGGAAATTGCCGCTTCAATAGCATACATCCATTTCACCGCCGTTGGTGTGCCAGCCAATTCGTTAACGGCGATAGGAAACATCAGCATTACTTGTACTGACAGCATAAAGTAGCCAGAAAGCGTGATCACATAAGTCACAAAGCGGGTGTCTTTCAAGACTCGACGCATCCCATCACGAATAGGGGCTTTGATGGTGGAAATGCGATAAGCAGGAAGTAGCCAAGCATTAAGTAGAGCCGCAATCACAAACACTGCCGCGCCAGCCCAGCAAACATAGTGGAAGTCATACTGTAAAAGCCAGCTACCAATTAATGCCCCAATCACCGCGCCAGCGCTGTCCTGCATAAACAATAATGAATAAAAACGCCCACGCTCATAAGGGCGGGTCAATTTAATCACTAAAGCGGTACGAGGAGGGTCAAACAAGGTGCCGCCAAGGGCAGACAATATACAAGAAAGCCATAACACCCAAGGGTCATAAGCCAAAGCCATCAACACAAAGCCTGCGGCACGCAACAGCATCCCGATAATAATTAACGGTTTTGCACCAAATCGGTCGGCAATAGCTCCCCCAAAAATCCCAAATCCTTGCTGCACAAATTGGCGAAGCCCAAGGGCAAACCCAACCACCACAGCTGCCCAGCCAAGCTGCTCAACAAAGCGAATTGAAATTAAAGGGAAAACCACGAAAAAGCCAAGAACAACCAGCATATTATCGAGTAAAAGGAAATATTTGCCGAGGCTTCTTGCCCGTGATACCTGCGCCATGAAACACCATAAAAAAATAGTAACGGAAGGAATGATTCTTATTAATAGTATCAGGAGTTTGGCGGGAATGATGGTATATGCACCATGATATTTTTTTATCGATAAATCCGTCATATTTCCCATTATAGGGGTGTTGGCTACGTTCGTTCGCCCTCGTCACATACTGATGTATGCTCCAAGGGACTCACTCACTTGCCGCCTACCTCTAATGTGAACTATTTAGGATTTAGGGTGGGAAGATATTTCCCATTATAGGGGGGTTGGCTGCGCTCGCTAGATGATTACATAAATGATAATGATACTCATTTTGATCTTGATAATTATTATCATTAATGTATATTTCAAGGCTTGTTAATATTTGTAAGGGAAATGAGTACGTAACCATTCAATAAATAAGGTTTTTCGAATGAGTTACATCTATGGCATTGCACTTAAATTTACTTTAAATGCATAAATTGAAAAGTATAAAAAATATATCCTCATATTTTTATACGCTATTTCGTCACGTCTATTTAATCATCATTAATTAATGAAGGCATTACTTAAATG
>NZ_JAERJY010000190.1:0-5199 GCF_018257375.1 Providencia sp. JGM181
AGCTATTCGGCTATATAGAAAATAGCGAGTTTTTAGCTTACACTAGGTTTCTAGGACATCATAATAATAGCGAAGAAAAGTACTGGTAAGGTAAATATATGTTTTTAAAAAATAAATTTTATGTCGCGTCTTTGCTTGCGGTAAGCACGGCTTTACTTTCTGGCTGTGTCACTGGTCCAAATGCGCAAAAGACGGCATTAGCTGATTCTCAAACCACCACAGCAGCAACGAATAATTCACAGCAAAATAGTAAGGCTGATGATTCTTACCCTGAATCTCAGAACGTTTTAAATAATGCTTTAGATCGTTCACCAAATGCTGTTGAACAGCAGGGGGTTGCGCCACTAAATACTTGTATTAAAGAACTCAGTTCACTGAAAACGCTATCACCAGAAAGTTACAATCGTCTGGTAGGATCATTTAAAGAAGTGAGTGAAATTAATCAGCTATACAAACAAATCGAAGCAACTGCTAGCCCAGATACCATTGAGCTATTGCAAATGGCTATTGAATCTAAAACAAAAGTTCTTTGTGCTAAGGTGCGTTACAACGCAGTGCTATCAACGGAATCAACTTTGCAGAAAATTAATGGATTATGAGACTTAACCTAAGGCTTTGTGTCTCTCTGGCACTTTTTTCGACTTGTTTTTCAACAGCTTCCTACGCGGAGCGTTTTAACAATGTCATCGATGACTTTGATACTTACCTTCAATCTGAAAATGAAGGTCAAAAACCGAAGCCTCGACCTGTCGAAGTACCACTGAGTGTTAAATCACAAGCCCAAGGTTATGATGTCTTATCCTCTCTTTCGCCAGTTCCTGTTCCTAAAGAAAATCGTCAAGTTACGACGGGTAAAGCAAGGAACACTAAAGAGAAAAAGGTGGCTCAGCGATCATCGAATACGGTGACGTCATCTCAATCTCAAAGTGCAAAAGCATCGGCATCAACGCCTGTTGAGCCTAAAACACCAGTTCAAGTAACAGAACCTGCTCAAGTAGCAGACACAGAAATAAAGCCTGTTCTCGACGTCTGTTCGTTGCCATCTGAGTCTCAATCTTACCAGCCTGCATCTTCCTATTTGCTACAAGGTAATCAATGGAATCCTAAGTATTTGGCGAAGGATTTTGCCAAATACCAAGTCATTATTGATCCTCTTGGCTTATATTCTTCGAATTTCACGAAGAAAGCAGGGACTGATAACTCAGTCAATTTGGCTCAGTTGGCAAAACTCATTGAGCAGCAGCAATTAAAAAATCTGTATCGCTTTGGTGTTGCTCAAGGTGTTGGTGAGCTGATTTCGTACAATAGGCTGTTAACGGATGGTCAGTTAGTCACTAAGCTGACTAACTACAATAAAGATATTGCTGAATTAAATCGCATCATTACTGAAAAGCAAACTACGATAGCTAAACTCAGTGATGATATTGCAGCAAGTAAGTTGCAAATTGAGCAATTACAAAGTGTTGTAAAATCTGTTGATAATAAAGCTGTTATCGATGGGCTGAACAATGAATTAACCAAATCGCAGAAAGTGATTGCTGAAAAGCAAGCTAATTTGGATAACCTTACCAAACAAAATAGCCAGTCATTAGACACTATCAAACAGTTGGAAAAACAGCTGAGTGATGGTGTGATTGAAGCGACAAATGCGAAAAAACAACTTGCCGACAAAGACAAGCAAGTCACGGATGCTCATCAGCGCATTGAGCAATTAACCGCCGAGATTGCAAAACTACAATCTGACGCGAAGCAGCAATTGCAGTCATCCGGCAATACGGATGAGCAGTTGAAATCGGTGAGTGCCAACTTAGTACAGCAAAAAGCCTTACTGAAACAGCGTGAAGATGAGCTAAAGCAGGCTCAAGCGCAAAAAAATGATGTCCAATTAGCACTGAAACAACAGCAAGATGCGGTTAAGCAGCTTGAACAACAGAATCAGCAACTGACCGCGCAAATGAAGCAGCAGTTGGCTGACAAAGACAAGCAAGTCACGGATGCTCATCAGCGCATTGAGCAATTAACCGCCGAGATTGCAAAACTACAATCTGACGCGAAGCAGCAATTGCAGTCATCCGGCAATACGGATGAGCAGTTGAAATCGGTGAGTGCCAACTTAGTACAGCAAGAAGCCTTACTGAAACAGCGTGAAGATGAGCTAAAGCAGGCTCAAGCGCAAAAAAATGATGTCCAATTAGCACTGAAACAACAGCAAGATGCGGTTAAGCAGCTTGAACAACAGAATCAGCAACTGACCGCGCAAATGAAGCAGCAGTTGGCTGACAAAGACAAGCAAGTCACGGATGCTCATCAGCGCATCGAGCAATTAACCTCCGAGATTGCCAAATTGCAATCTGACGCGAAGCAGCAATTACAGTCATCCGGCAATACGGATGAACAGCTGAAGTCTGTGAGTGCCAACTTAGTACAGCAAGAAGCCTTACTGAAACAGCGTGAAGATGAGCTAAAGCAGGCTCAAGCGCAAAAAAATGATGTCCAATTAGCACTGAAGCAACAGCAAGATGCGACTAAGCAGCTTGAACAACAGAATCAGCAACTGACAGATAAAGTAAAACAAAAATCTGCGGTAGAAACTGAATTAGCCACCTCTAAGCAGCAGTTAGCTAAGGTTAGTACAGACTTGCAAAACGTGAAGCAAGAGCTGGAAAATAAAGCTGCGTTGATGGCTCAGGCTAGCGACAAACAAGTTAAAGCTTTATCTGAGCAAAACCAGAAGCTCTTGACTCAACTTGCTGAAAAATCACAGCAGAACGATAAAGCTCAAGCGACATTAGTTGAGCAAACCGCTAAGTTAGTGCAAAAAAATGCACTGGATGTTGAGTTAGCAGAAGCGAAGAAACAACAGGTTACTCAGCAAAATGCCCATGAAAAAATAGCTAAGCAACTGGCAGATAGTCAAAATCAGTACGCACAGTTACAAGCGCAGCTAACATCGAATGAGCAAAGTTATGCGGATGCGAAAAAACAGTTAGCACAAGCAAATACTGAAGTGCAAAAACTGCGTGCTGAATTAGAAAAACAGACTGAACTTGCAGGCAAAGATACTGACCTACAAGTCAAAGAATTAACTGCGGAATTGAATAAGCAAATTAGCTTACTCAAAGGCCGAGAAGAAGCTTTAACCAAGTTAGATCAAGAGAATAAAGGCATTCAAGATTCGTTAAAAGCGCAACTGTCTGATAAACAGCAGCTAGAATCTCAAAATACGCTGTTGATGTCACAAGCTAAAGAAAAAGAAGCATTGATTGCTAGGCTTGAAAGTGACATTGCTAATCGCAACAAACAGCAAGCAGACATCGAGCAAAAGCTGCTAGATGCGAACAAACAATTGAATGCGTTGAAGTTAGATGCTGAAAAATTTAATGTCGAGAATCTCTCGAAAAAAGATCAGGAATTGCTTCAACTTAAGAAACTGCTCGATGAAAAAACAGCGGCAGATAACAAATCTAAGCTGGAGCTTGCTAGTGTTCAAGATAGTTTGAAGAAAGCAAAAGATGAGCTGGCATCCTTGAAATCATTTTCAACAGATGAGGGGCTGAAAGCGCAAATTAGGGATCTTAATCAGCGCGTGACTCAGTTACGTGAAGAGAATGATGCATTAAGAGCGAGCAAAAAGTCACCTACAGGTAAAACGCCGACCATTATCCAAATTCCATCTGCGGATAATACGACTATTGCCAACGAGAATGAAAAGCGGAACCAAAAGATCCTGCAGGATATAAAACAGCAGAAATACAGTAAGTTAGATAATTACACTTACTATAAGGTTTTACAAAAAGGTACGCCAATTACAAATGTGAAAGACAAAAAAATCACATTGATCATGCGAGAGCAACTTACCGATGGTAAGGTGACCGTTATGCATACAGAAAAAAATCCAATGGTGTTACCTTATGATCAGCTTCCACCACCAATGAACTCGTTCGTAGAGAAAGTGGGTGTAGGCGGAATGGTCAAAATTTATATTGAGCCTGAAGGTGGCTATGGTCCAGAAGGTATTCCTGGAGAAGTACCGCCAAATTCAATGTCAATTATTGATTTGAAAGTGATTCAAGCGAACTGATTAATAAGGTTCTAAATCGAAATAAGAGGGCTTACTTAAATAGTAGGCTCTTTTTTTATTTCCAACCATATGATTTATTGCGGGGTTGCCTTTCTGTCAGTGTAGCTAAGACATTAATCCTATACTGACAGGGCATATAACGTGAGGAAGGGACTAGGCGGCTTTACGCGACCTACTGGGGGTATAACCAAAGCGCCTATGATAGCTTTGAGTAAAGTAAGACTGACTTGAAAAGCCGGCTTCCATAGAAACTTCTACAATACTCATCGAAGTATTTATCAATAATTGATGTGCATACATGATGCGCTTCTCGCTGATCCAAGAACGTGGTGATGTCGCATAAACAGTATGAAATAGCTCTTTGAATGTTGTTAAGCCCATGCCAAACGTTCTGGCAAACTCATTTAACTTCCACTCTTTTAAATAATTGTTTTCCATGAAGGTCTGCAAACGCTCAGCTTGACGATTACTAAGCTGGCGTAAATTGGACAACAGGGTTGCACCTTGTTCACTATAAGATAATAACAAGAGTAGCTCATTAATCCTTAATTTAAGGATCATTTCAGGATATTGAGTTTGAATAAATGATTCTAAGCTATTTTTTAACTCATTAATTAATGGGCTTGTTGTAAACTTGATGATGTCATTAGCGACATTGTCAGCTCGCTCAATCTCACTTAATTGTGATCCGTAATGAGACAAATACTCACGTAAAAACTTATCATCCAATGAGATCCATAAGAATTCACCATCTAGTGTATTGTTCTCTGTTTTAAACGAGTATGACCCCTGTTTATGGTAGAGAATATCACCTTCATGTAGGCTCTCATTTGCGGCTGGAGTTTCCAGCAATATTGACCCTTTTTCTATGATGATAAGACCTTTGGAGGTTAAATCGAGTATCGCATGTGGGTTACTTTTATCTATGCGTACTTTTTTTATCACCTGATGACTTAATTGACTGTTCATGGTAGCACCTTTATTAAAATTAGCTCTTTAAGTAATAGTCGAAATCAAATATCAATTTTTTAGTTTCTATTGATATAAAAAATCACTATAACCTTGATGATTGAAATTATATGAGCTGTTTTTTTATATGTCATATCGTAAATTAAAGT
>NZ_JAERJY010000191.1:0-5136 GCF_018257375.1 Providencia sp. JGM181
GCTCATAAAGCCTTTAAAGGTTGAATCATGAGGAGCTACAATTGATTGGGTCGCCATCTCGGCCTCGTTTTGGTTCGGAAGATGGCGAGATACTAACCAATTTTTTTGGGAGAGTGAGAAAAAGTTAGTCCTAATTAACGAGAATTACTTGATAGATTAACTCATTGCTTTTATTGAAATTACTTACTTATTTCATTCATAAAAAAGCCCCTTAAACTGTGAATTACAGCGTTAAGAGGCTCTTAATAAATTAGCGTATTTTTTAACGATTATTAAAAATTACGAATTGGCGATAAATTGGTTCCGTAGCGTTTGTAACTCATCGCGAACCCGCGCAGCGGCTTCAAATTCCAGATCTTGAGCATGTTTATACATCTGCGCTTCCAATTGAGAAATACGCTGCTCCAGCTCTTTCGTTGACATGGATTGAACATTAAGCAGAGATTCATCTTTGATGCTCTCTTTACCGCGCCCTTTGCCTTTACCGCCGACTTTATGGCCAATCTGGAGGATATCCCCCACTTTCTTATTCAAGCCTTTAGGCGTGATGCCATGGGCTTCGTTAAACGCCATCTGTTTGGCACGACGTCGTTCTGTCTCAGCAATCGCTTTTTCCATGGAGTTAGTGATCCTATCCCCATATAAAATGGCTTTACCGTTCAAGTTACGCGCCGCACGACCGATAGTTTGGATCAGTGAACGTTCTGAACGTAAGAAACCTTCCTTATCAGCATCAAGGATAGCCACCAGCGAAACTTCTGGCATATCCAAACCTTCTCGCAATAAGTTGATCCCAACCAGCACATCAAATTCACCGAGACGTAAATCACGGATAATTTCAACGCGCTCCACTGTGTCGATATCTGAGTGTAGATAGCGTACTCGCTCCCCATGCTCTTCTAAATATTCGGTGAGATCTTCCGCCATGCGTTTGGTTAAGGTGGTGACCAGCACGCGCTCCTGTTTCTGAACGCGAATACGAATTTCAGATAGCAAATCATCCACCTGCGTTGCCACCGGACGCACTTCAATCAGCGGATCAAGCAGCCCTGTCGGCCTAACCACCTGCTCAATCACTTCCTGCCCTGATTTATCCAACTCGTAATTACCCGGTGTCGCAGAGACATAGATAGTTTGAGGTGCTAAAGCTTCAAATTCTTCAAAGCGCATTGGGCGGTTATCGAGAGCAGAAGGCAGCCGGAAACCATACTCTACGAGAGTCTCTTTACGAGAACGGTCACCTTTATACATCGCGCCAATTTGAGGGATAGTGACGTGAGACTCATCCACAACTAGTAACCCATCTGCGGGCAAATAATCAAATAAGGTTGGCGGTGGCTCGCCCGGTGCGCGACCCGAAAGATAACGTGAATAGTTTTCAATGCCGGAGCAGTAGCCCAACTCATTCATCATTTCCAAGTCAAATTGAGTGCGCTGAGTGATTCGCTGCTCTTCCAGTAGCTTATGATTCTCTAGCAACACTTTGCGCCTATCGGCTAACTCGACTTTAATATTTTCCATCGCCTCAAGAATTCGTTCTCTTGGCGTCACATAGTGAGTTTTAGGGTAAACGGTAAAACGTGGTACTCGATGTTGAATAGCCCCAGTTAACGGATCGAATAACGATAATCGCTCCACCTCATCATCGAAAAGTTCAACTCTTAATGCATATTCATCAGATTCTGCTGGGAAAATATCAATCACTTCACCGCGGACGCGGAAAGTCCCTCGCGTAAATGCTTGGTCATTACGGGTATATTGCAAATCTGCGAGGCGGCGCAAAATAGAGCGCTGGTCAATGATCATGCCGTCAGTCAAGTGCAGCATCATTTTTAAGTAGCTATCTGGATCACCCAACCCATAAATTGCAGAGACCGATGCCACTACAATGACATCACGACGCTCAAGTAAAGCTTTGGTTGCAGACAAACGCATCTGCTCGATATGTTCGTTTACCGAGGCATCTTTCTCAATAAAGGTATCTGAGCTGGGGACATACGCTTCAGGCTGATAATAGTCGTAGTAAGAAACGAAATACTCCACTGCGTTCTCAGGAAAAAAGGCTTTCATTTCGCTGTAGAGTTGTGCGGCCAAGGTTTTGTTATGCGCCATCAACATCGTTGGGCGATTTTCTTGCGCGATAACGTTGGCAATTGTAAAAGTTTTACCCGACCCCGTAACCCCTAACAAGGTTTGATGAGCAAGACCATCTTCTAACCCTTCTCTTAATTTACGAATCGCCTCAGGCTGATCGCCTCCCGGCTGAAAATCAGAATACAGTTTAAAATCCTTGCTCATAGTTATGCCTCTTTAATAATCTCTCGCCTATGATACTGGATAAAAAACCAGCTTCAAGTACTGGCGATAAATTTCCTTTTTATGAGGTTGAAATCTGTTTACGAAAATGTTATCCCCAAAATAAAACTTGACCTTTTTGAAAGTAGATATTTTATGCTTTTCGACTTTTAGGCTTTAACGCAAATCTAAATAGAACGCTTGCTTTTATTTAACTAATTGTATTTAAACAAAATTACACAAAAGCCCAGAATCACATCAAATAAAGGCAAAGCCGCTTGTCACCTAGCATCAGAATGGTTTTTGAATGTTAATTCACAAGGTTATCCACAGAAATAGTGGATAACTCTGGAAGCCCTTCCGCCTCATGCACTCCCGTAGCATGCCCATTTTACGGTTTAGCGATAAAATGACAGAAATATGGCGAAATGATGAAAGTGTTTTTACTCTCCATTCGTGACAAAAGAAAAATATTCTGTTTTTTTACGGAAACTACTTAGTATTTTCCCGATGAAACTTGACAAAAAAAGGATCTTTAACGTTAAAAAAGATCGGCAAAAACAAGTAAAAGGCGTACTCCCGCCACACCTAATTGTCTAGCGGGTTTACTAAGATTTTTAAGGGATCTTAAAGGGAAGAAAGGTCTAAATATTGCCCTAAAGAATCAGTAGATTGGCTTTCAATATGCGGGATGATCCCTAAGCATGGCGCATCGATCATCCGCTTCAGTGCAGTGAGATATTCTTGTTGATAAATGCCCGCAGGTTCCACTTCATTCGCAATCCAGCCAACTAAAGATAACCCAGAGGCTTTCACAGCTTGCGCAGTTAATACCGCATGGTTAATACACCCAAGCTTCACACCTACCACTAAAATCACGGGTAACCGCTGTTCAACCACCCAATCTGCGTAGGTTTGTTCGGCAGATAATGGGGTATACCAACCGCCTGCTCCTTCCACTAACACCCATTCCGCCTGTGCTTGTAGCTGTTTTAGTCCTTGAGTCATCACGGAAAACTCAATGGACTGCCCAGTTTTTTCACTGACAATGTGAGGTGACGTCGGCGCTTCAAAAATGATGGGATTAATTTGCTCATAAGGTACTACGACGCGGCTATTCGCTTGAAGCTGTAGTGCATCGCTATTACGCAAACCTTGTGCGGTCATTTCGCTACCAGAAGCTACTGGCTTATATCCTACGGTTTTTAGCCCTTGCAGATTAGCTGCTTGTAACAATGCACAGCTCGACATGGTTTTGCCAATTTCGGTATCCGTTCCGGTTACAAAATACGTTTTAGTCACGATAAATAATTCCAAATACAGTTTGATAGGTTAATGGCAGCCCTTTCTCAGTACTTGGATATACTGAGCTGAGTTGCTGCAAACGCTGACGAGTCATCAGCCCCGCTTGGCGACCCGCAGTTAAGTGAGTTGCGCCTATTCCCTTCACTGAATTAAGTAATTCAATGAGGTTCGAAAAATAGAGAGTGTCCGCTTGTTGATAAAGTTGGCTACGCCAACCCTGACAGCTCTTAACAATGTTTGAGTAGGATAAAAAACGGTTTACATGAGGGGAATCATCCAACGCTTTCCAAGCCGCCGAAAGCTCGCCAAGGGAGTGCTCCGCTAAGGTGGTAAAACCGATAATTCCTCCTGGCTTTGTCACGCGGTATAACTCACCCAGAGCATGAGATAAATCATCGCACCACTGAATGGCCAAATTGGAAAATACCCAATCAAAGCTGGCATCCTCAAAAGGAAGTGTGTCCATATCTCCACACACATAACGGTGTGCCGCTTGCTTGTTTTGCGCGACATCCAACATGCCCGTAGAAAGGTCGAGCGCCGTGACATATGCACCACGCTGTTTGATTATTTGGCTAAAAAATCCTGTTCCACAGCCCGCATCTAGTACTTGTTGAGAAAATATAGGCGTCTCTATTGTCCTATGATTTTCCAGCAGGCTAAGCAGCTGCTTACCGCTATTTTGTTGATAGCTAGCCAGAGAATCATAGCGCGAAGCAGCACGCCCAAATGCCGAAGCTATCTTGGCTTTCTCTCTAATATTTCGCGATAAACTTGCCTCATCATGACACAAAGACAAACTCATTGAGTACCTCCAATAATTTGTCGATATCGTCTTGCTGATGAGCAGCACTTAGCGTCATACGTAATCTGGCACTCCCCGGTGGAACCGTTGGCGGTCTAATTGCTTGAACCCAAATGCCTTTCTCGCGCAAAAATTGTGATAACTGCAAACTCTTTTCGTTATCCCCGACAATCAGCGGTTGGATAGCCGTATTTGAATCCACTAGATGCATATCCGGTAAATTAAGCTGACGCCTAAAATAGCGAATATTGCGCTGTAATTGAGCTCGCTGCTCGTCCGCTTGTTGAATTTTTTCTACCGCCGCCGAGATAGCAACGGCTTGAGCTGGAGGCATTGAGGTGCTGTAAATAAGGTGGCGAGCCGCTTGAATTAAAAAGTCCGCAGTGCGTTCATCACACAACACCGCTGCCCCGCTAACGCCAACGGCTTTACCAAAAGTGGCCACGAGAATATCGGGCTTAATACCATATTTATCACAGCTCCCACGCCCTTGCTTGCCCCAAATCCCAAGTCCATGAGCATCATCCACCATCAACCATGCATTGTGAGCGTGAGACAGGGTTTGTAATTCATCAAGTGGCGCACTGTCCCCATCCATGCTGAACACCCCTTCAGTCACTACTAACGTTTTCGATGTATGGGGTTTGCTGATTAATTTCTCTAAGGAATCAACGCTATTGTGACTAAAGCGCCGTAACTGGGCTTGGGAATGCATTGCCCCTTCTAACAAA
>NZ_JAERJY010000192.1:0-5075 GCF_018257375.1 Providencia sp. JGM181
TACGAATATTCATTAAACGTTAATGATTGTATTACTTTTTATGTTAAACAAATAAACAGATACATTTAGTCATGATTTACTCGTGATCCATTTATTAGTCTTAATATGCAGCTGTAAACTGCTGACGAATAAATTGTGGTCGCTCTACCTCATCTAATATCGCCACCGCCAAATCCTGAACGGATATTTTTGCGGGGGTATTGCCATTCATTAATAGCTGTTTTCCACCAAGGCGAAATGTTTCTGTTCGAGCGCCATCTTCAAGCATCGCTGCAGGAGAAACAAACGTCCAATCTAAGCTATCAATAGATTCCAACGTCGTTTTAAATTCTTTGACAGCTTGGGCTCCAGGCCAAATATTGGCTGGAAAATCGGGGGAGTCGAGCAATAGAACACCAGGGGCGATTTCTAAACTGCCGGCACCACCAACTACAATAAATCGTTTTATACCTGCTCTTTTTACGGCATCTAAGATTGCTTGGTTACCTGCAACCGTATCGCGGTACAGATTAGGGTTACTCCATCCTCCATTAAATGCGCTAAGCACCACATCTTGACCTTTAAGCCGAGATGTTAGCCATGCCACATCCGTAATATCTCCTGATTCAGCAATTAAATGAGCATGTTGGGCGAGCTGATTGCTGTGACGAGAAATTGCAGTAACTTGATGATGACGCATTAAGGCTTCAGAAACCAACGCTTTACCGACAAAACCAGTAGCTCCTAGGATCGATATTTTCATGTTTAGCTCCAGCTGCCTTTCATTTGTCAGGCTTGATGAATGTTAATGAAAGTATAGAGCATGAAAATGTATTTGGTTGTTTTTTCTCTAAACTCTAGAGCGACAAAAATCAATCACATGGGTGATCCTTTGCTGAAACTCGGGTGTCAGCCCAGCCGGGGAGAGCCCTAATGAAATTTGCCGTAATGGTTCAGCTATCGTCATAGAGAGGATCAAATCGCTGATAATGGCAAAATCATGCTGTTGGATAATTTCGTCTTGCGCATGGCGGGTTAACCATTGATTGAGTAACTGGCGACTGCGCTCAATACCGTTTTGTTGGTATTTTTCTAATAGCAATTCTTTGTGCATAAAATCTGTCTGTAATAAGCGATACAGCCCAACAGCTTCTTGGGAAAGAACAGTTTTTGCGACAATTTCTAAATTATTCTGCAATAGGCTAAATAGCTCATCGCGGGTCGTGGCTTTTTGTTCAAACAAGGGTACAAAGCTATCCGTCCAATTGAGGACGACTCTTTCAACAAGCTCTTCACGATTTTCTATAAACCGATAAATGGTTTTTTTAGCTACGCCTGCACGTTTTGCCACATTATCAATACTGGTGAGTTGGTATCCATCTTCAAGTAGTGAATTCAGAGCTGCATCCATGATTTTTTCTTTGAGAAGCGCCTCAGGGGTACTTGGGCGACCTCGAGTTGGTTTATTCTCGCTGATGTTTGACATAAATGGCTTACCTCATTTTGCTCTCTTGACTTTTTTTCATTTTAGCTCAAAACTAATTAGGAAACAAAATAAGTTTCCAAATTAATCGAAATAGGTAGGTCAACATGAAAACAAATCAAACATGGGCAGTTGACGACATAAATCAGTTGCTACTGCCACATCCGTTACGCATGGAAATGGGTATTGAGCGTGATGAAAATGGGTTATTAACAGTCGCAGTTCGTACCGATTTGCATGGTTGTAAAGGCCGAATGTTAGCGTGGTGGTTTACCTTTTTTGAAACCACGCAACATATCCGCTGGTGGCATCCCCATGACCATGTTGCCCATCACGGCTGGGATGATAAATGGCAAAAAGGGCAAAGTTTTATTGGCGCTTCCATCCATGCGGTTGAATCTCTCGGTGCGATCCCGCCAGTGGCAGCGAAGTTAAAATTTAGAGAACCAACGGATTTTTTTGAGGCTTCAGCTTATGAAAAAGCCATCAAAGAGGGGCATATTTCCGGTGCAGTTTGCTCTTCGATTGGCTTTGGCGACCATGTTGAAATGGATGCCGAGGGTTACCCTATTGATGGGAAAATGATGCATCTAGCCCGTGATACTGAGTTTGGTTGTGTATTACGTAGCCGTTTCTTGCTAGGCGCATCTCTTGAGGATCCGCGCACACAGCTGTCCGATGAAATTGGATTAGAGCTAATGCGCCACTGTTATAACGAATTTACCTATTTGTCTCGTTTCTTGCCGTCGTTGTATTACGGCGAACACGCGAATGGGGAAAATGCGCCATTACCATGGTGAAGTAGGGTAGAGCTTCAGCGAGATATCAACATAATTAAACTATAAACAAAGTCTGGATGGTTAGCGCTATACCTCCGAATAGTGTTAGCTTTCCGGGCTTTTTTCGCGAAATAGCTTCAAGATAATACTGGTAATGATAGCGATAGCCCCACCTAAGGCAGTTTCAAGAACTCGGTCAAATAGTAAGGTGTAGACAGGATGACGCCAATAAACCACTTGTTCAAGAACGGAGAGGATTAGGCTGGTGACGACAAAAGTCATAAAGGTATAGCCGTGATGAAAACTCATTGGCAGCAAAAAGGCGAAAACTAAAATAGCCACTAGCCCAATATAAGGCATCAACGGAGTATTAAATAATAGAAATAGGAATAACACGGAAATTAAGCTACCCGCCACCCGTTGCAGTGTAATGCGCACAATACTTTCAGATTTTGGGTGCAATACAAAAACGAAAGTCAGCAATGTCCAATAGAAATGCCCTAAGTCTACCATCCGAGGAATCGCCAACGTTAATAGCAACCCAATGGTATAGGTCATTGATCGTGGAATAATATTTTTACGTAGGGTAAATAGATTTTTTTCCACAGTAAGTGGCGTAATAATGGAATGGCGAGTCATTTTGTGGCTGAGAAAATAATAGGTGAGCAAGGTAACGCCACTGCCAATTAAAAAACCTAAGGTCAGGCTTTTTGATACTTCAGGCAAGATTGTGCCAATGGTGGACATGATAATCATGAATTTCATAGTTAAGTCCATGATCGGATCTGTGCCATAGAGCTGATAATAGATAAATGAGAATATCGCCAGATAAATATAAAACCCAGTGCCTAAGCGTAGCGTATCGCCAATATAGATAGCGACTAAAATCATTGATAGCCAAAAAGCAGTATAGAGGTAATTTTTATATTCTTTAGCGGCGTTAAATAGGTTAAATGAGTAGAGCGTTGAAAATGCTGCCCACATGGCGGCCTGAACGTCGATCAGTGCAAATGCAGTGAGAGCGCTTAAAACTAAGCAGCTGCTGAACAGAATTCCGTCATGGATAGCAGGGATTTTCTTCATATTATGATGCTCAAAATTCGTTATATAACTCTTTAATTATTAAGAGTATTCTATGATAACATATTGCTATTTGAAGACAAATTTCCCCTTCAATGACCTATGAACCTTTGTTCTTAATGGTACAAATAAAGATGTTGATTATGAGTGAATGTATTCATCTATCTGAAAAAATGCATAATAGCGCAGAGCGAGAGCAATTTGTCGTCATGATAAGGAAGAATAAATGCAAATAATTAATCCCCATGATTTTGTTTGGGTTGGTAGTAATAGCGATGTCCCTCTTGATACTCTGCCGGAATGGGTTCAAACGCAGTGGAACAGTAAACTACCCCTTATTGTGCACCGAGAAAAAGCAGATGAAAATCAACTCACCGTGGCTATTCGTGGTATTAAGCCCCATCAGCGTGTGACGACCCAAATTTCAAAATCGGCTATTACGCACATTATGAATGTGGAATCTTTAGTGTCGAATTCCATTGAACTGCAACGTTCGATGTTTATTGCGTTACCGCCTATCCAAGTTTTGTTGCTAATTTCTCAGCATAATTGGCCTTGGAAATGGGGCGTGACGGGAAGCTGTGCTTATACACTGGCGACGGATATTCAAAGTATGCTGACAGATTGCGACCTTGATGTGGTGATTCGATGCCCAACTCGCCAGCAAAAAGAAGATTTTGCGCAGTTTGCAATCAAAGCGAATACGCCATATTGCCCAATTGATATTCATGTGGAAACACCGAAAGGTGGGTTTTCTTTAGCGGAATGGTTTAAAAATGATCAAGTAACGCTGCATACCCCAACGGGGGATGTGATGACTGCCGATCCTTGGGATGAAAGCCTCTAGGTGATTTGTGATTAAAATGAGCAGTTTGGGTCTGCTTATTACTCAAACTGCTCAAAAATTAATTTTGATGCTCGTACAGGTGTTTTTTTAGTGCTCGATAGACGGCTCGATTTCTGCGGCACGCTTCCACTCTTGCATCGCTGGTAATGCAATAATGCGCTCAATCCATTGTTGAGCGTGCTCATTGACTTTTAATTGGTAGCTTTGAATACGAAATGCTACGGGTGCAAAAAATGCATCGACGGCAGTAAACTGCTTTCCTGCTAACCAAGGTCCTTCAAACTTATCAAAACCTTCCTGCCATAATTGCTGAATGCGATTTAGGTTTCCTTGTAATTCATGGGAAATTTCAGTGAGAGCCTCATTTCTTGTCACATTCATCGGGCATTGTTGGCGTAGTGCGGTAAAACCAGCATGCATTTCAGCGCTCGCGCTGCGAGCCCAGGCTCTCGCTGATTTGTCAGTCGGCCAAACTTGAGGGAAATCTTCAGCAACATATTCACAAATTGCCAAAGAGTCCCAAATGGTTTTATCGCCATCAATCAGGCATGGCACTAAGCCTGAAGGTGAAAAACGGCTAAATTTTTCGTGGCTACTTTTGCCATTTTCGAAGAAGCAAATATTCTCTTCAAAAGGGACTTGCAATACTTTTAACAGGATCCAAGGTCTTAGAGACCATGAAGAGTAATTTTTGTTGGCAATCCATAATGTATACATACGCTAGCCTCTAAAAAAAAGAAAAACAACCCATAGGTAGGGCATCAATTTAGCAGGAATAGAGGAAATTGGGTTAATTTATCCTTAAAATAAAAATCTCGCCTACCTATTTTAGAGAAGCTGAACTACGCATAACAGCATTAATGATGTCTCGCGTATCGCTGCTAGGGTATTCAAGCTTAATGCTGGC
>NZ_JAERJY010000193.1:0-5049 GCF_018257375.1 Providencia sp. JGM181
ATATTAACATAATTAAAGATAAAAACTAACAGTAGTGTGTTAAATATTGTTTCTAAATATTAATGAGAATAGATAGTCGAGAAAACATGTCCAAAATGAAACATGTTTTCTCGAATTAAATGAAATTTATTTCTTCATTAAGAATTCTTCTTCAAGGAATTTTTCGGTGGCTTCTAAATTTTCACTTGGTGGTGCCACTTCATTCATCCACGCTTTGAGCAGGCTATACGAGACAGCCAGCACCACAGGACCAATGAATAAGCCAATCATACCGAATGATAAGATACCGCCGATAACACCCACTAAAATAAGCACCATAGGAAGATCTGCACCCATTTTAATTAGCCAAGGTCGTAACACGCCATCCATAGTGGCAACCACCGCCGCCCAGACCCCGAGAATAATTGCCCAGGTAGTATCTCCCGTCCAAAATAGCCAAAGAACGGAAGGAACCATCACTAATAGTGGACCAAGTTGTGCAACACAGCAGATAAAAATCAAGACCGTTAAAATGGCAGCATAGCTAATACCAGATAGGGCAAGACCGACTCCACCTACAATGGCTTGAATTAACGCAGTAACCACCACGCCAAGTGCGACTGCACGAATAGATTGTGCTGCAAGTACCACGGCGGCATCGCCGCGGATGCCCGCAAGACGTACAGCAAAATGACGAACACCGATTGTCACCAGCTCGCCTTTATAATAGAGCAGCCCACTAAACAGCAGCATTAATACGAGGTGAAATAAGAAGCGGCTGGCACTCACGGCCTGCGTTGCAAACCATCCCGCGGCTTGACCGAAATAAGGTTGAACTTTAGCCAATAACGCGTTACCACCACTTGCCACTAAACTGTGCCAAGCGTAATACAGTTTCTCTCCGACCATAGGCACTTGATTCAGCCACTCTAAATCCGGCAAGGTGATGCTGGCCGGTGATTTTGCCAATTCGATAAGTGGCGCACTGTTTTGAATAATGCTGCCAATCAGAATACTGGTTGGAATAACGAAAAGAAGGAATATCAGTAGAACCATGGTCAGCGAAGCAAGCCAGCGCTTATTCCAAAGACGTGCTTGTAGTCGTAAGAGAATTGGCCAAGTAGCAATCACCATCATCCCCGCCCATACGAATCCTAAAATAAATGGGCTTAAGACCCAAAAACAGGTCGCTATCATAAAGATAATAGAGAGCAGTCCAAGGACGAGTTTGGGTAAATCCAAACGTTTTTGCGATTTTTCCATTAATGATCAATCCTTAACAAATGAAAATTCTGTGGGGTTAGGGCTTTTACAGGTGAAAATAACGTAATTATTTTTCATGCTTAAAAGAAACGATATTGTGATATGGTTTTACTGACAATGTCACCGGCAGATGCGCTATCTTTACAGGCTGCGAGGGAGCACTCCAATAAACCTTGTGCCTATTGTGCTACTTAAACTAAAGATAGTACATAACGACAAATGCGATTACTCAACAACAAGAGTCATGATTAATAATGATCCCGCGTATATCTGAAGCACCACATCTTAGTCAGTTAGCTATCCAATTTCTGCACGAGCTACAACAGCAAGGTTTTACTGGTGATACTGGCACCAGCTACGCTGAGCGTTTATCCATGGCGACTGACAACAGCATTTACCAACTATTACCACAAGCTGTCATCTTCCCGCGTTCCAGCGCTGACGTACAAATCATTACGCGCGTCGCAGGGCAAGACAAATACCGTGAATTAAGTTTCACGCCACGCGGCGGGGGAACGGGCACTAATGGGCAATCACTCACCGAAGGGATTGTAGTGGACATGTCCCGCTATATGAATCGAATTTTAGAAATCAACCCAGAACAGGGATGGGTAAAAGTTGAAGCTGGCGTGATTAAAGACCAACTCAACCAATTTCTAAAACCGTATGGCTACTTTTTCTCTCCGGAGCTATCCACAAGTAACCGTGCGACATTGGGCGGGATGATCAACACAGATGCTTCTGGACAGGGATCATTAGTGTATGGCAAAACGTCAGACCATGTTTTAGGGGTTAAAGCGATGGTTTTGGGTGGCGCTTGCCTTGATACTCGCGCTATGCCTATCGAACTCGCCCAAACGATTGCGTTAGAGGATTCAGTCGAAGGGCGTATCTATAAAACTGTACTTGAACGCTGCTTAGAGCAACGTCCGTTAATTGAAGAAAAATTTCCAAAACTAAACCGATTTTTAACGGGCTATGACTTACGCCATGTTTTTAATGATGACCTTACTCAATTTGATTTAACGCGAATTCTAACGGGGTCTGAAGGGTCGTTGGCGTTTATTACGGAAGCCACGTTGGATATCACGCCGCTACCGAAAGTGCGCCGTTTGGTGAACGTCAAATATGATTCGTTTGAATCCGCATTGCGTAACGCACCGTTTATGGTGCAGGCGCAAGCGCTCTCGGTAGAAACCGTCGACTCGAAAGTATTGAATCTTGCGAAAGAAGATATTGTTTGGCACTCCGTCAAATCGCTGATCACCGATGTACCGAATAAAGAGATGCTTGGGCTGAACATTGTTGAGTTTAGTGGCGATGATGAAGACGAAATCAATCATTTGACTGATAGTTTATGCCAGCGCCTTGATGAATTGATGGCGAGCCAGCAAGCGGGCGTGATTGGCTACCAAGTTTGCCATGACCTTGCTGATATTACCCGTATCTATAATATGCGTAAAAAAGCAGTGGGATTATTGGGGAACAGCAAAGGTGCCGCGAAACCCATCCCATTTGTTGAGGATACCTGTGTACCACCGGAGCATCTTGCGGATTATATCGAGGAATTCAGAGCGCTACTGGATAGCCATAAACTGAATTACGGGATGTTTGGTCACGTGGATGCGGGCGTTTTACACGTTCGCCCAGCATTAGATATGTGCGACCCTCAGCAAGAAATGTTAATGAAACAAATTTCGGATGAGATTGTTGCTTTGACGGCAAAATATGGTGGCTTACTGTGGGGGGAACACGGTAAAGGCTTCAGAGCGCAATATAGCCCAGAATTCTTTGGTGAAGTGCTTTACGGTGAACTGCGCAATATTAAGGCGGCATTTGACCCTGATAACCGTTTGAACCCTGGAAAAATTTGCCCACCAGCGGGTATCGATGCCCCAATGAAACAGGTAGATGCAGCTAAACGCGGTACATACGATCGGCAAATTCCTGTTCAAATACGCCAAGAGTTCCAAGGTGCGATGGATTGCAACGGCAACGGGCTCTGTTTTAACTTTGATGTTAAAAGTCAAATGTGTCCATCAATGAAAATTAGCCGCCAGCGTGTGCATTCACCGAAAGGTCGTGCAACGTTAGTTCGTGAATGGCTACGTTTATTGGCGGAACAGGGCGTAACGCCAGAGCAAATTGAAAAAGGCGTGAAAAGTGAGTCTCCATCGTTACGTGGATTGATTGAAAAAACACGTAACTCGTGGCGGGCGAAGCAGGGGGATTATGATTTTTCCCATGAAGTGAAAGAGTCGATGTCTGGGTGTTTAGCCTGTAAAGCGTGTTCGACTCAGTGTCCAATTAAAATTGATGTACCGTCTTTTCGCGCAAAATTTCTTGCGCTATATCATAGCCGTTACTTGCGACCGGTTCGTGACCATATCGTGGCGAATGTGGAAGCCAGTGCTCCGTTAATGTCAAAAGCACCGGGCGTTTTTAACTTCTTCTTGCGTCAAACGGTGGTTCAGAAACTGAGCGAACACACTATTGGTATGGTGGATTTACCGTTATTTTCTCAACCGACGCTGAAACAGGAGTTATCAGGGCATGCAGCGACCTCCCTGACATTAGAACAACTTGAAGGAATGTCTGCCAGCCAGCGCGAAAAACATGTGCTTGTGGTGCAAGACCCATTCACCAGCTACTACGATGCAAAAGTGGTCGCGGATTTTGTTCGTTTGATTGAAAAGTTAGGCTACAAACCTGTGTTACTCCCATTCTCACCAAATGGCAAAGCACAACATATCAAAGGTTTCTTAAGCCGTTTTGCGAAAACCGCACGTAAAACATCGGATTTTTTAAATCGCGTTGCTAAACTGCAATTACCGATGGTGGGTGTCGATCCTGCATTGGTACTGTGTTATCGCGATGAATACCATGAAATTTTAGGTGAGCAGCAATGCCAATTTACGGTAATGCTGGCTCATGAATGGTTAATCTCATTACCGGAACAAACCAAGAATGATGGGACAGATGAGCAACCTTGGTATCTCTTTGGTCACTGTACCGAATCAACGGCATTACCAAATAGCGCCAACCAATGGGCGGCACTGTTTTCCCGTTACGGACGCAAACTGACTAACGTGAGTGTTGGATGCTGTGGAATGGCGGGAACATATGGTCATGAAGTCGCTAACCTTGAGAATTCAAAAGGTATTTACAATCTGTCGTGGAAACCTGCGATAGAAAAACTGCCCCTAGAACGCTGCTTAAGTTCGGGATATTCTTGTCGTAGCCAAGTAAAACGAATGGAAAAAACGGCAATCAAACACCCAATTCAAGCCTTACTGGAGATTGTTTCATGATTTGGAAGCGTCAATTTAACTTGCAACAAATGGCGGCGATGGCTGAAAGCTGTATGTTAGGCCATATAGGGATTGAAATTACAGGCTTTGGTGATGACTACCTTGAAGGTACCATGCCAGTCGACCATCGCACCAAACAGCCTTTTGGTTTGCTACACGGTGGTGCTTCGGTTGTATTGGCTGAATCCTTAGGTTCAATCGCAGGCTACCTATGCAGTGAAGGTGATCAACGTGTAGTTGGTGTGGAAATTAACGCAAACCATATTCGTGCAGCGCGAGAAGGTGTGGTGAGAGGTGTATGCAAACCGATTCATCTAGGGCGCCGTCAGCAAGTGTGGAATATCGAAATTTTTAACGAGAAAAACCAACTGTGTTGCACCTCCCGTTTAACAACTGCCGTATTGTTTGAATAATCAGCAGTTTGTTTATTCTGATACCCTCAGTTTATTTGAGGGTATCAATCCTATATTTATCTTTCATATCAATTCTTTATAAC
>NZ_JAERJY010000194.1:0-4997 GCF_018257375.1 Providencia sp. JGM181
ATGAATGGATATCATGAGTGATTTAAATTAACAATATGCTGCCTTTTTGTATTAAATCACACTTAACCCAAACTCATTAGGGTAATTAGCTGACTTTATGGCGTTTATTTAATGAATAAATATTTAAAATATATGTACCATTTTAACTGGGTCTATTATTTTAAATACATCTTTATTCTGATTGGAGGATACACACGATTATTCACTGATAACCGTGTATATCCTTGCGATTGCAGAACTGAAAAAACGATAACTACAGATTAATGTAATTTCAGTTTAGGTCGAATAATACGGTTAATGCTGCCAACCAGCATCATTAAGCCCGTTTTTATATAGCCATGTAATGCAATTTGGTGCATGCGATATAGGGAAATGTAGACAAAACGAGCTATACGCCCTTCTACCATCATATCTCCACGCATTAAGTTCCCCATCAAGCTACCTACCGTACTAAAACGAGATAACGAAACTAATGAACCATGATCTTTGTAAATGTAGTTTTTCAGTGGCTTATCTTTCATTAATGCCACGATATTGTCATAGCATAAGCTCGCCATTTGATGAGCGGATTGTGCTCTTGGTGGGACAAAACCACCTTCTGGTTTTGCACAAGACGCACAGTCACCAATAGCGAAAATTCCATCATCCAACGTGGTTTGTAATGTCGGCTTAACCACCAACTGATTGATACGGTTTGTTTCTAAACCTGCAATATCTTTCATAAAGTCAGGTGCTTTGATCCCAGCCGCCCACACCATTAAGTCAGCATAAATTTTGCCGTCTTCTTTGGTATTTAAGCCATCGGCATCCGCGCTGGTCACCATGGTCTTGGTTAATACTTTCACGCCCAATTTATTCAGTTCTTGGTGTGCTGCGCTTGAAATGCGTGGAGGTAGCGCAGGTAAAATACGCTCCCCCGCTTCCACTAAGGTCACATTTAGCGCATCAGTATCTAACCCTTTAAAGCCATAGCTCGTTAACTGCTCCACTGCATTATACAGTTCTGCAGAAAGCTCAACACCCGTTGCCCCACCGCCGACAATGGCGATATTCACTTTTTCTTCCGCATTATCACGTACTGAATAACGCAAGAATAAATTCAGCATTTCATCGTGAAAGCGGTGAGCTTGTGCAGGACTATCAAGGAAAATGCAGTTTTCTTTTACGCCTGGGGTACCAAAATCATTCGAGGCACTTCCCAATGCCATGACTAAAATATCGTAATCAATTTCACGCAATGGAACTAACAGCTCTCCATCTTTGTCACGCAGTTCACCGAGAACCACTCTTTTATTTTCTCGGTCGATATTCGTGAGGGAGCCTAATTGGAAGTGAAATGCATTGTGACGAGCATGGGCTAAATAGCTAATAGCATCAACACCATCATCCAGTGAACCTGTCGCCACTTCATGAAGTAATGGCTTCCATAAATGACTTGGGTTACGGTCAATCAGCGTGATATCCGCACGTTTTTTACGCCCTAATTTACGTCCTAAACGTGTTGCCAGTTCTAAACCACCAGCACCACCGCCTACAACAACGATTTTAGGTTGAGTTAAGGTCATACGCCCCTCATATAAAATATATTAATGTTATTTAAGATTTCTAATAACAAAAAACTTAAATAACACTAATTCACCGTCTTTTATTTTGTTTGGGTTTGAAGAATATCATGCTTGGTTATTTGGTCATACCAAATGTTGATGCAAATCAATTTAGTTGATTATTATGACAACGATCACGCTCGTCAAATCATTTTTTGAAAAAAAAGAAACGAGTCAGCTTTATTTAACTTAGAGACAAAAAAGCCCGAGAATGGCGTTATTCTCGGGCTTGGAAACCTAGCATTTTGTGGGGGTATTTTACTTCACTTTCTTAATACGCTCATCCGTCGGTAACTGAATTGGCGAGTTATCTTTGAAGTATTTCATCAGCGCTTCGTTATCCGGCAGGCTATAGATACGGTCTTTACCTTGCTTAAAGGCAGAGAAACGGCTACCACCGGTTGCCAAAAATTCATTGGCAGCTACACGATAGCTTTTCTTCATATCGATTGGCTTACCATTTAATTTCATGGAACTTGCAATCACTTTATCGCCTACCGCACGACTGTCATCCCATTCGTAATAAAAACCGTGGGAAACTGGCATGACTTGCGGGCGTTCACGATCCCACTGTTGCTCTAACGCTTGTTTGATTTGCGCTCCCGTTAAGGATTGCGTGACGACCACATTCGAGAATGGCTGCACCGTAAAAATATCGCCGTAGGTTAGCTCCCCTGCTTTGAGATCTGCACGAATACCGCCGCTGTTCATAAAGGCAATTTGTGCTCCACCCGCGTCTGGAGTCGCCGCAGCATATAGCTGAGCGTCAGCGATAATTTTACCTAATGTTGAATCCCCACCCGCCGCTAGTTTTTTATCCGCCGGCGCACTCAACGTACCCATCACTTGTTCAGCAATCGGCTTAGAAATGCGTTCATAGTTTTGGATAAAACGGCTTAATTGTGGATCTTTCTCATAAAGGCTGGTTTCTACCGGAATATTTTTCGCATTAATGCTAACGATATCCTTGGTTTTTCTATCGATTTCAATATTCAATTGAGACAGTAATGTCCCGTTAGATTGTGCTGAAATGACTTTTTTACCATTAATATCACAGTTATACGCTTGATGCGTATGGCCGCTCACTACAAAGTCCACATCCGCATCGAGCTGCTTAACGATCTCGACAATAGGTCCTTTGATGTTATCGCAACGGTTAATATCTTTAACCTTAGTATCCACTTGCTGAGTTGCCCCTTCGTGGATCAACACACCAATACTGCGAATACCTTGTGCCTTAAGCAATTTCACCTGTTGGTTAATGGTTTCGGCTTCATTTTTAAACTCTAAGCCCGCAGTACCACTTGGTGTAACGATGGCAGGCGTTCCTTCCAGCGTTAAGCCAATAAATGCCATTGGTACGCCATCAAATTTCTTAACGTAATAAGATGGAAATAGCGTTTCACCGGTCTCTTTGACAATCACGTTCGCGGCTAAATAGTTAAAGTCAGCACCAGCAAAAGACTCTTTACCCACACAGCCTGCGGTTGGATGGCATCCACCATTTTGCTTTCTCAGTAACTCAATTTTACCTTTATCGAACTCATGGTTACCGACAGCACTGGTCTCAAGACCAATTGCGCTAAGCGCTTCAATAGTAGGCTCATCGTAGAACATCGATGACAGTAATGGACTCGCGCCCACTAAATCCCCTGCGCCCACAATAATAGTGTTGTCGTTTTCCGCTTTTAATTGCTTGACCAGTGTCGCAATGGATTCGATTCCACCGAGTTTACCATCCCCCGGTGCTTGTAATGCACCGTGGAAATCGTTAATACCAATGACTTGAACTTTGACGGTATCGCTCTGTTTTGTGGCGCAGCCTGCTAATAAAGCACCTGATACCAGCAATGTCACTAAACTGATTTTATGATTCATCTATTCATTGCCCCCAATTACATTTTAAAGCGATAAGTGGTTGTCATCGAACCGGATAACGAGTGTGCACGACGCGACTCACCATCATACAGTTTTGGTGTGGAGTTATCAGACTCTTGCTGATGGTGCCAGCCCATACCGCCACTTAATGAAACGGAAAGGTTCTCAGTTGGTTTCCAGTAAGTAAATAAGCCAACCTGACCTTGTTTTAAACGCTCACCTGAGTAAGAGAATTCACTGTAGTTACTGTTAGCCCCGACAGACCAAGTTGGATTAACTTGATATTCGGCTTTTAACGCCAGCATGGTTTCGCCATCACGAACATAGTCGATATCGGCATAGGCTGGTGAATTAAAACGTCCACGAGTGTTACCAATTGGGTTGCGCGCAAATTGCCCTACACCATTGGTTTTATGTGCAGTGGTATGCGTGATACCAGTCATTAAAGTCCACGGAGTTTCTGGGACGCGCCACTCAATTTCACCCGCATAGTGCCAAGCACGCTTATCAAAGTTTTGTTTGCCACGTTTGGTATCTGTCGATGTACGCTTGCCATCGCTACCGTATTCATGACCATAAATTTGAGAAGATAAGGTGATATCTGAGTTAAGCTTATACTTGATTTCTAAGCCTTGTTGACGGAAAACATCATCAGCCTGGCCAATAAAATAAGAAGCTTTCAATGGTTTGGTGTTGTAGTTAATGCCACCTGTAACCACATGGTTGATATCATGATTAACACCATTTCCGTCACGGAAATACATTCTGTCAATATTCGGGCTATCACGACGCATCACTTTGCCATCAAGATAGAGTAAATCTAAGTTCCAATCGCTAATGGCGGTGTTGGTATAATAACCATTATAGGTGTTTAAAGATAAACGCTGAGAGTTGGTAAAAATACCCGTATTTTTCAACGTGAACCAACCCGCTTTACCTTTGAAATTAACCGGTTCAAAATCTAATTTGAATTTAGCGTAACGCTGACCAATTTTGTTATAGCCTTTCGCTTCGCCATCATCGTTATATAAAATCGCTCGAGAGGCGAAGTCTTTACTTGCTGCCAGTTTGATTGCGCCGTAATAAGAAGCATCAAACCCGATAAAATCAGCAAAATACCCTGATTGGTAGTCTAACTGAATATTCTGACCCCAAGCTTGTGCAACTTGTTTTCTGTAACGTTGCTCGTTGGCATCGTAACGGTTTTCTGACTTCAGGTATTTCCACATATTTCGTGTAGAAAGTTCTAATTCAGAATCTGCAACAAATGAGTTTTCCTTGATGGCATTTTCCCAATCGCCAGCATTAGCCCCAAACGCAACGAAACAAGATGGAAACAATATTAACGCTATTTTTTTGACTTTCATTTAAATTAAACCTAGTCGTGATTATTAGAATATAACTATCCGCACCCAATTTTTATTGGGCGTTATGACATCTTGCTCGCTAATTAAGCGGACGCCATCAAGCACGTTAGCATTGATTTGGGTGCCAAATAGATGAATAGAAATCAAT
>NZ_JAERJY010000195.1:0-4915 GCF_018257375.1 Providencia sp. JGM181
CGACGCACTCTTTTAAACGCTCTCTTTCTTCTTCACTATCAATACGCTGAGACACGCCAACATGGGAAGCTCCCGGCTTGAAAGTCGAACTTACTCCATCAATGACCAATTTTTACCGAAAGAATGGCCATTAAGACTATTAGAAGGTAAAGAGTCTATCGTTGCTATGCCATTCACTTTAGCTTGTGGAACCAATTTAGAGTGCTCCAGAGTTCCGAGTATTTTATTTTCATTAGGGGCTTATTTAGCAGATTTTTACTCCACATTTTGGGGGCGCTCATACTATCCAGCCGCTGCTGTATTTTTTGTTAACGAGCATGACTATATTAGCATTAGCGTTCCATCGGTTGGTACTTTAATGGGGGGAGAGGCTATTTCGCCTGAATTATTTCGCTCAGTAACCGATAGTGTTAGAAAAAATTTATCATTAATAAATAAGCAGTTTGCTGATATAAAACAAGACGAGCAAGAACCCCCAGTTATTTGGCTAAAAGCAGAAAATTTTAAAAATAATTTAATGGGCATTGTTCCAGCAGGCTTCAATGCTGATTTGTGGCAAAGTGCTCATCTTTCACCAAAAGATATTTATGCAGTTTCTCTGTTAAGTAAAGATCATCTTAGTATGCTAGAGAAAATGTTAAACCCAACATTGAGGCATGAATTCTGGCTTTTGCATGAAGATTTTGGCCTATTATTGGGAGAGTCAGCTGTTCCTGTTGAGCCATTAGAAGGTATTTTTTATACACAAAATGGCTTGGTGATGAAATTAAGTTTTGAAAATACAGATTGGGTGGGCTATTACCGAATTAGTTATGCCGCATTTTTTGAAGATAACTTATGGTTGCCAATTAGCCTTGTTATATCTCTTCTGTTTAGTATTTTCTGCGGCTGGGGTTATAAACATTGGTACCATAAAAAAATATTACAGCCTGCGGTACATTCACAACAAGTTATTTTAGAAAGTGAAGAATTCAATCAAACATTGATTGCAACCACACCGATAGGGCTTTGTGTTATTGATAAAGAAACACTAGGACTTCGTTTTGCTAATGAACTAGCTCAGCACTGGTTAAAAATTCCAGATACTTCTCATCCTTATGATTCTATTGAATATAATGAATTACTTCGCCGTGTTATTTCTGATCAGAAGCAGGTTACGACTGTTTTGAAATCAGGGAAGCACGCTATCTATATTGTTAGCACTGCAACCCATTATCAGCAACGCCCAGTTATTTTATGTGCATTTACTGATATCACTATACAAGCAGAAACAGAAGCACAGCTTAATCATGCTAAGCGTTTAGCTGAAGAAGCTAACCAAGCTAAATCAACCTTTTTAGCCACGATGAGCCATGAAATACGAACTCCGCTTTATGGTATTATTGGGACATTAGAATTATTAGAAAATACAGCATTAACTCCTAAGCAAAAACATTTTCTTGATAGAATGTCTACAACATCGCATTTATTAATGCATCTTATCGGGGATATTCTTGATATCAGTAAAATAGAAGCCAATCAAATTCATATTCAACACCAGTCATTTGACCTACTCGATTTAATACAACAAACCGTTCAGTTATATCAAGGCCTAGCTCAACAGAAGAAACTTCAGTTATTTGCCATTATTGATCCTAATATCTATGCCATTAGAATTGGTGACTCAGCACGATTACAACAAATATTTGGTAACCTAGTCAGTAACGCTATTAAGTTTACACATCATGGTAAAGTGACGATTGAATTAAAAAATGGTGACAATAACAATATCATATTGTTTGTAAACGATACTGGCGTTGGAATTAGCAAAGAAGAACAAGAAAAGTTATTTGAACCTTTCTATCAAGCACACTCTGGAGACCATACCTACGGAGGAACAGGCTTAGGTTTATTTATCTGCTCAAAATTAGTCAAGCTGATGGGGGGCGAAATCAGCGTAGCAAGCGAGCTGATGCATGGTAGCTCTTTTAAAGTGACATTGCCGTTAGAACTAGATCACAACAATATACATTGGAAGAGTTTAACGGGTTCACATATTTGGCTGCGGACAATAGATCCTCTACTAACCAACAATGTGTATGATTGGCTAACTCGTTGGGGAGCAAAAGTCTATTTCACAGAGGCTGAGTTGCCTGAAGACTCATCATTGGTCATTGCCGTAAGTATTTTAATCGAGAACTTTTCATTACCTAAAAATTGGCAAGGGAAAATATGGATAAGTGATGAAGCAA
Organism: Providencia sp. JGM181; assembly: GCF_018257375.1. Classification (NCBI taxonomy): domain Bacteria; kingdom Pseudomonadati; phylum Pseudomonadota; class Gammaproteobacteria; order Enterobacterales; family Morganellaceae; genus Providencia; species Providencia sp. JGM181. The sequence goes on from NZ_JAERJY010000195.1 coordinate 2,232, forward strand.
GCTTCCGTTTATCTGAATTAAATCAACAACTTTTTTTACTGCAAAATGATGAAAATTCAATATTGCCTTTAAGCTGTCCAATTCAACAGACACCATCTTATGCGAATGAATACTCATTGCGTGTTTTAGTTGCAGAAGATAACCCAATAAATCAGGTTATACTGCAAGAGCAGTTAGAATTACTTGGTTGCGAAGTCTTTATGGCTAGCGATGGCGAAGAGGCCTTAGTTATTTGGGATAATGAAGTCATTGATATTGTTTTAACTGACGTCAATATGCCTTACCGTAATGGGTATGAGTTAACTAAACAGCTGCGGAGTGAAGGTGAAACTTGCCCGATTGTTGGTGTTACGGCAAATGGTTTGAAGGATGAAGAAGAACGCTGTTTAGCCGCAGGGATGGATACCTGGTTAGTTAAGCCAATTGAACTAGATACTTTAGCGCAATTATTCAACCGTTTCTTCCCTACCTATTCTTCTACGCTTCTCTCTGATTCTGCCACTATGGTATTTATTAACCCACTTGATAGCAATGACCGAGATAATATTATTCAACATTTTACTGTTGATATTCATGATCTTTGCGAAGCGGTGAAAAATAATAACATAGAGGCAGTAAAACAGCTGTCACATCGTATTCGGGGCGCATTAGTGAGCGTGGAACAGCGTGAACTTGCTAGTAGACTTCACGTGCTTGAAGAGTTGTTGAATATGGAAAAACCAAACTTAAACATAGCCGATACCTATAAAGTGATTTGCGATGAATTAACGTTTTGGCTAAATAAGCTTAGTCAAACAAATGGTGTGTAATGCAATAACTGATTAGAGCTTGGTTATTTTCAACACCTAATTTACGCATGGCTGCATTTTTTTGCAGACTAATGGTTTTATCACTTCTATTGAGCAATTTGGCGATTTCAACAATCGGTTTTCCCTGAACAAATAAGCGCAATACTTCTAACTCTCGAGGCGAGAGTGTTTTCACTCTTTCATCAAGGGTCGAAGCTTTACGGCTTTTTATTGTTGTCGTTAAATCTGCAATAGGTTGACGGTATTGTTTTCCTTGACCCGCTAAGGTAATGGCTTTGATTAGCTCTGGCAGTGGCGCTTCCTTCGAGACAACCGCATTGACATTGTTATCGTATAACGTTTGAATAATCATTGGGTTAGATATCATCGTTAATACCACTAACGCTGTATTTGGGTATTTACGCTGTAGAAATTGGATATAATTTTGCCCATCACTTGATTGCGTGTTATTGGGCATCATATAGTCAGTAACAATGACATCAACAGTATGGTGATTTAAAAAAGAAAACAACTCAGCATCGCTGGTAAATGCACCTTCGATGGATAAGTTGTGTGATTGGGATAGTGTTTCTTTTAAGCCTGATAAGACAATCGGGTGGTCATCAACTAAGGCTAAGGTTAACTTTTTCATCTAAGTTACTCCTTATTATGTGTACTTGTACTTAGTACAGCAACACCCAAAAAATGTCAAATAACGATCGTCTATTTAGGGCTATTTTTAAAGAAAGGCATTAATGATAAAAACGCAGTTATCACAGATGCCTCGAATTACTAATAAGAAACTACGACACGTATTGTTTTAGAAAATGGACCAGACGTAATTGAGCGCCCGCTAATTTGACTTAAGGTTGCAGTGTATGGCACATTTACAGGTGCTTGCGGTTTAATTTCGCCAATAGCATAATTTTGGTTAAATTCGAGTTCGGTTGAATTACTTTTAATTACGGTCTGTAATCCATTTCCCATATCAAGGTATTTATTTCCCAATATAGAATTATTATTTGGTTCAAATCGAACAGATACATTTAACCCTGTTTCACAATTTTGTGGAACTGACATGCCTATATTAAATGTACGGCTGACAACTTCCCCAGCATTCATTTGTTTTGGCGAAATAGTACCAAAGCCAACAGTTCCTCCATTTGATGTAGTCACACTGACTTCAGGAGTAGGGCAGAGTAACGTTAAATTACCAATGATATGTGCATATACAGGAGCACCAATATATTTACCTTGATAATCTTCATGATAACCTAATAAAAAATTACCTGTATCAAATGGTTTTAATGCATTACTACCTTTTAGGACGGCAAAATTATACATGATACCAATATTTACAGCAGTGCCTACTGAAGGTTGGCTCCAATATCCTAAGTCAATATTAGGTACGCTGGCGTTGGTAATTGTTGCAATTGTACCCCCACCAATTGCGCTTTGCTGAGTAACGGTAACGCCGCTATTTATTAATAGTGTTTTAGTTTGTTGAGGAACAACATTTTTAAAATAAACGTGATTAGGTGTAGCTACGCTTCCTGTAAAATCACATTGTAAAGACATAAAAGAAGATAATGCAGTCGCTAATTGTGTTCCGGTTGTTATAGCGCTACTATTGCTTGTAATATCAAATTTAATATCTTGTTGTATCGATGTTCCACCAGCCGCGGGTTTGCAGTTTGCTACGGCTCCAAGTGCATTAAAGCTTAAAAACGAAAGCGAAATTATAATAATTGATACTACTTTATTAAAATAGGGTGTCATGATCTCTTCCTATTTTTCATTAACTAATGAACATGTTGCACTTTGGCAGGTGTAATTTAATAGTTTTGGTGTTCCATAATCATCAATATACGTTAATACCATGTTGGATGACTTTAT
>NZ_JAERJY010000196.1:0-4906 GCF_018257375.1 Providencia sp. JGM181
CCTTTTTACATATTTCTATAAAATGCCCATAAAAAAAGCTAACCATAAAGGCTAGCTTTTATCTGTACAACAAAGATTCGTATTTTAATTAGATTTCGATGATGAACCTAAATTAGCGGCTAACTCTTTAATCCACGCGGAAAAATCATTTCCTAGTGTATCGTGTTGCATACCATATTCTACAAAGGCTTTCATGTAACCTAATTTATTTCCGCAGTCATGGCTTTTACCACATAAGTGGTATGCTTCAACGAGTTCCTTATTTTCCATCATTAATGCGATAGCATCCGTTAATTGGATTTCATCGCCAGCACCCGGTGCTGTTTTCGCTAATGCATCCCAAATCTTTTCGGATAATACATAACGCCCTACAATAGATAAATTGGATGGTGCTTCATCACGCTTCGGTTTCTCAACCATACGGGAAATCGGTTTACTATCGCCCGGATGTAAAGTCACACCGTTACAATCCACAATCCCGTAGTTAGAAACATCGTCTTCTGGTACTGGCTCGACTAAAATTTGGCTAGCTCCAGTAGTTTCGTAGTGTTCTAACATCTCTTTGAGGTTAAATTTCGTTAAATCGGTGCTATAGCGATCTAAAATAACATCCGGAAGGATTACGGCAAAAGGCTCATCACCCACCAATGGTTTCGCACATAAAATAGCATGACCTAAACCTTTAGCAATGCCTTGGCGTGTTTGCATGATAGTCACATGACTTGGGCAAATGGATTTCACTTCATCCAACAATTGGCGCTTAACTCGCGCTTCTAAGATGGCTTCAAGTTCAAAGCTGGTATCAAAGTGGTTTTCAATAGAATTTTTAGATGAATGTGTCACTAGCACAATTTCATTAATTCCTGCAGCAATACACTCATTAACCACATATTGGATTAAAGGCTTATCAACAACTGGTAGCATCTCTTTAGGAATTGCTTTCGTCGCTGGAAGCATACGTGTTCCTAAACCTGCTACAGGGATTACCGCTTTACGCACCTTGCGTTTGATCATCTCGAGAACTCCAAAAATTTAATAAGCACCGTTTATATTTTCAATAAACTATACTGGCGCGTTTTTAGTGCGCGCCAGTATATCAGGATTCATTATTGAATAAATAGAGATGGGTTCGTTTAGGATAAATAGAACCTAGATCCATTAAATAAGTGCATTATTTCTGAGCATAGGGATTAAACATTAACTTGATTTTTTGATTCGAATTATGAATAAGACACTTCCAACTCTCACCTTGAAAGTCTAATCGATTTGAATGGTATGTTTTTAGCGTACCTAGCGGGACATTTCGCGCGAGATGGTAATGATGCTGCTCCGTCGTAATATTGGCTTCCAGTCCTGCACTCGCCAAAATCACATTTTTAGATTTGGTATTAAAGTAACCGAGTAACAATGGAAACTGACCTGAAAAGCCAGAATCTTCCAGTAAGTGATTTATTTGATTAATAATGTTATCAATTTGAGGTAATTTTTTATCTCGGTTGTTCACCGCACTCTTTAAGAGGTCATTAAACACAACACGAATTAAAAACGCCGCCATCACCCCTTCTTGTGGAGAGCGTTCTATATCAATGCAATAAAATCCGATTTGCTCCTCAGATATTGCCGCGATATCCAACAGCAACCCAAAACGATTCGCTTCATTTAATTGTCTATAGTTTATCTTATAGCCATTGATAACCTGCGCGACTGGAGGCTGTAATTGTTTCAAGATGGCTAACATATCCAACTTGTCATTATTCAAAATGTTCGAAATATTCTGGATTTCATTTTCAATGAGTGTTTCAGAGTCATATTGCTCTGGATACAGTGCCGCATGAATCGTCACTTTCACTTCATCAAGATTTTTTATTGGCTTTAACAAAGCATCTTTCGCACCAAGACGAAACATTCTATCTAATTGCGTGAAGTCCGTAGTTGCTGAAATAACAATCACAGGTACATTAATATTACGCTCCACCAGCTCCGCCATAAATGATTCACCATTCATGATGGGCATGTTGAGATCACAAAGAATGACATCGGGAATCACCTTTTGTTGCGTGATCAGCTCAAGTGCAAGCGCGCCGTTGTCAGCGATGTAGACTTCTGTTTCTAAACTTTCGAGGTATTCACGAAGAATAGTACAAAAAATTTTTTCATCTTCAACTATGAGTATTTTTCTATTTTTCATATCATACCTACCACGACAACCCTGGTTTCATAAGTAATATATTCTGACGCCAATAGTCATATTATAAAATCATTAACGACTATATTTTTTAAGTATAGTTATTTTATCGAGAAAAGAATGAGCCAATCTTTAAAAAATAATTGTAGTTGCGGTCATCCTTTGCCGTTTGACCAATGCTGCTCTCCGCTGTTGCTTGGGCTGGTTATTGCTGAAACGCCAGAGCAATTAATGCGCTCACGATATAGCGCTTATGTCCATCACAATGTAGATTACCTCATCAAAACATGGCACCCAGATTGCCAAGCACAAGAGTGGCGAGAAGCTATCTTAGATAGTTTTGAACAAACTGAATGGCTGGGACTGCGAGTCATTAGTTCTTCTCATGCTAAAAATCCTGACGAAGCTTATGTCGAATTTTCGGCTTGCTTTATTGATGAAAAAGCTGATCATAAACAGCTTATTCACGAACGTTCCCGTTTTCTTCGCATTGATGCACAGTGGTATTACATTGACGGAATAACACCAAAAGTTGGGCGCAACGATGATTGCCCATGCGGCTCAGGAAAAAAATTTAAGAAGTGCTGCGATAGTTATTAATTCTCTGTTTATCAATTCGTATATTCATTGCATAAATTACGATTAGCCTAAATTATTAGGCTTTAGTCAGTTAAGGATTAGACAGTTCCATGCAACACAAAAATGTACAGAAAAAAATTCTCAGAACCATTTGCCCTGATGCAAAAGGATTGATCGCTAAAATCACCAATATTTGCTACAAACACCAGCTGAACATTATCCAAAATAATGAGTTTGTTGATCACCGTACTGGTCGTTTCTTCATGAGAACGGAACTGGAAGGGATTTTTAACGATGAAACCTTACTGGCAGATTTAGATGATGCATTACCAGAAGGCTCTAAGCGTGAATTAAACTCTGCAGGACGTCGCCGCATTGTTATTATGGTCACAAAAGAAGCGCACTGCCTTGGTGATCTTCTGATGAAGAGTGCTTACGATGGGTTAGATGTCGATATTGCTGCCGTTATCGGCAACCACGACACCTTGAAAAACCTTGTCGAGCAGTTTGGTATTCCATTCCATCATATTAGCCATGAAGGCTTAACGCGCGAACAGCACGATGAGAAACTCACGGCTCAGATTGATCAATATCAGCCTGACTATGTTGTCCTTGCTAAATATATGCGAGTGTTGACCCCCGCTTTTGTTCAGCACTACCCTAATCAAATTATTAATATTCACCACTCATTCTTACCGGCATTCATAGGCGCACGTCCTTATCACCAAGCTTATGAGCGTGGCGTTAAGATCATTGGAGCAACCGCTCACTTTGTGAATGATAATTTGGATGAAGGTCCAATCATCACGCAAAACGTTATCAATGTGGACCATACATTTACTGCGGATGATATGATGCGTGCAGGCCGCGACGTTGAAAAGAACGTACTGAGCCATGCTTTATATTGGGTATTGGCACAGCGCGTCTTTGTTTATGGCAATCGAACCATTATTTTATAACAGAGCGTATCGGTTATTAATTGTAGTAATTTGTTGATTTATCACGCATTGAGATTAAAAAATCAGCATTCAGACATTTTTTTTCAATTAATACTTTACAGGGGCGCGTCATTTGATATGATGCCGCCCGCTGTGAACGATTACAGCAATTCAAAATCTGGTGGGATACCCAAGCGGCCAAAGGGAGCAGACTGTAAATCTGCCGTCACAGACTTCGAAGGTTCGAATCCTTCTCCCACCACCATCTAAGCAACGTCTTTTCCAAGTTTATCAACTACCCCAATAAATCGATTTAATACACTTGAATGTGATTTTGATTTATAAATGTAACAGTCACTTTTATCCAAAAGTCCATTTAATGAAACATAGATCAGCGATCTATCGATCAGCTCATCCTCAGGATAATAGTCAATAATCCCGATAAAATCACCGTCTTGAATGAAACTCTGACAACACCCAATATTATCCATCTGTCGTATGCTGGATTTATTCTCTGCGGTTTCAACTTTAGCCAGCAAGTCACTCATCAGTGAGCTTTTATAAAATGAGGGATCGCATAGCCAAGTACTTTGTTGTAGTAAGACTACAACATCATGATTAAATTTCTCGTATAACTCTTTTCTACAATAAATACCTAAAGGCGCATTCTCTATTTTTTTTTGTAATGAAAACCTTTCACTGATGACTAATTCAGAACTTAAAATTAAAGTATTTCCATCATAATCGACAATTTCATCTACCTCATCATAGTTAAATCTTAATATATTAACCTGTACATTATTCTTATGTGCTGCCTGATATAAATTAATTAGATGATTTTCCTTCCCCCAGTCATAATAAATATTAGCTTCATTGACAATATAACCAGAAAAATGTTTTTTCGTTATTTCTTTCTCCTGCAAGTAGAGATCTCTAAGATCGTTATAAAGTTCTTGGCCATCCTTAGTTAATGTCATTCCAAATTTTTCTCGTTTAAAAAGCCGTTTACCCAAACTCGTTTCAAAGTCTTTTATGGATTTTGCGATGGGGGGTGTCGTGCGATTCATCACCCTTGCAGCCTTGCTTAGCGAGCCATTCTCAACAACTGCCATAAACGCCTCTAATTTTCTTGAAAAGAACATATCTATGACCCCATTCTATTTATTGAAATGTAAACCAACATGATTATTTTAAATAACAGCAT
>NZ_JAERJY010000197.1:0-4884 GCF_018257375.1 Providencia sp. JGM181
AGTTTGATCCATTCACCTATTTTAGATACTGGTTGATTTAACCCAATATCCGCTTAATACCGATTTCATGCCTCTCGTCAATAATGTCGAAAACCGTGTCGAATATGAAAGCTCTATTTTTTTACAATTATCCGATAATAAATAACCCAATGATTTTATTAAATATATTTATTTAACGAATTTGGCACGATCCATGCTTATCTCTGAGTATTGTCAGCATAAGACGAGGCAACCGGAATAGACCGGATCCTATGCCCGTTTACGATCATTCAGGAGAATATGATGAACCGTTTCATCATTGCAGACCCAAAGAAGTGCATTGGCTGTCACACCTGTGAAGTGGCTTGTGTGGTCTCCCACCAAGAGCAAGAAACAGGGATTGCCACCGTTGTAAAGGATGAATTTTTTCCACGTATTCATGTACTCAAAGGCTATACCGTTAGCACTGCAGTGGTTTGTCGCCAGTGTGAAGACGCCCCGTGCGCCAATGTGTGCCCTAATGGCGCCATCAGCCGTAAAGATGATTTTGTGTATGTAGACCAATCTAAATGCATTGGTTGTAAAACCTGTGTTATCGCTTGCCCTTACGGCACCATGGAAGTCATCAGCCGCCCAGTTGCGCAGCACATCACGGCACTCAATACCATTCCACAGTATCGTGCTGAAGCGCATAAATGCGACTTATGCCATACCCGTGAAAGTGGGCCTGCTTGTGTGGAAGTTTGTCCAACAGAAGCCTTAATGATCGTTGACAGAAATAAAATGGATGAAATTATCAAAGAACGCCGTCGTCGCGCAGCCTTTGAAAATCCAGCGGATATTTTGTCTTAAGGAATGGCAAATGCATGAAGTTGCCTTATGCCAAAGCGCATTTGAGATTATTGAACAGCACGCTAAACGCAACCATGCTCGGCGGGTGACTGGCGTGTGGTTAGAACTCAGCGCCGTCTCTTGCGTGGAAGAATCGGCAGTGCATTTTTGTTTCGATATTATTTGCCGGAACACCCTCGCCCAAGGTGCCGAATTACATATCGTGATTTCCCCAGCACAAGCACAATGTCGAGATTGTCAGCATCAGGTACAAATAACCCAATTTGGTGAAGGATGCCCCCACTGCGGCAGCCAAAATTTAATTGTCGACAACGCTAGCGCCATGCAAGTGAAGCAGATTGAAGTTGAATAACCCGTTTAGGAGCCAGTTATGTGTTTAGGTATTCCCGGTCAAGTAGTTGCCGTTGGTCAAACCCCTATGGATAGCGCCCAAGTGGATGTTTGTGGTGTCCAACGGGAAGTGAATATTGCCCTCGTATGCGAAGGGGATACCGAGAGCATGGTCGGTAAATGGGTATTAGTTCACGTCGGTTTCGCCATGAGTATTCTTGATGAAAAAGAAGCTAGAGATACCTTAGAAGCGTTAATGGCAATGGAAGAAGTTGAGGAAGATGTAGGGTATTTTTTGCGAGGAAATACGTGATAGACCGTATTATTGCCCCACTGCTTTTTTGTATTTCGCCCCTTTTTACGCATCAAAAAAACCTGACACACTTTTGTGTCAGGTTTCATTAATTACCGTTTTACTCAATTAAACTATCAATCACACTCTGTAATTAGATAGCTTCAACTGGCACATAAACCGGCCACCAAGATTGTGTTCTCACCATTTCAACTTCAGAGTCACTGGCGTTAACCCCTGCTACGCCTTGGCTTTTCGCCATACGTAAAACAGCAAGAGCAACGATACTTGAAGTGATACGTAAATCTTCATTCGATGGTAATAACGATGCACCTTCTGAGCCTAATGTTGCTTGGCTTGCCACGGCTTGAACTGCGGCAAAAATCATTTCATCGGTAATTTTCGTGGCTTTAGACACGATAGCACCGAAGCCTAGTCCCGGATAAAGCGCAGCGTTATTTGCCTGACCGATTTTGTAGCAAACACCGTTATACATCACATCATCAAATGGCGCACCCGTTGCCACAAACACTTTACCTTCAGTCCATTCAATTAAATGCTGTGGTGTTGCTTCATGCAGTAATGTTGGGTTTGATAATGGGAAAATAATTGGGCGTTCAACGTGGCTTGCCATGCTGCGAACGATATCTTGAGTGAAGGCACCCGGTGTTGTTGATGTACCAATTAAAATCGTTGGTTTTACATTCTCAACAACCGTTGCTAAATCAATAATACCTTTAGCTTTATTCTGTTTCGCAAGGATATCCGCCATATCCGGCCAGCGGGTTTGTGCTTCAACAGAAACATCAACAATCTTTCTTGGATAGTTGGCAACATCTTGGCTGTTTTTCGCATAATCTTTTTGGAAATACAGTAAGCTGTCGACCATGTCGGTTGTCAGTAGTCCCGGCAAGTCAATTAACCAAATGCGAGAAATGGCTTCTTCACGAGACAGGCCACTGCGGATCATTTGGTCACGAATTTGGTCTGCAATACCACAACCCGCCGTTCCTGCGCCAAAGATAACCACTTTTTGCTCAGTCCAAGGCGTTTTACTTAATTTCACCGCATTCAATAAGCCTGACAATACAATGGCACCCGTGCCTTGCACATCATCGTTAAATGTCGCGAAATTCGCTCTGTATTTATCCAAAATGCGACGCGCATTTGTGGAACCGAAATCTTCCCAGTGCATAACAGCATTTGGAAATAGCTTTCTTGCCGCTTTGACATAAGCATCAACAAAATCGTCATAGACTTTGCCTTGAATACGCTCATGACGATTACCCACATATGATGGGTCATTTAACAGTTTTTCATTGTTAGTCCCAACATCGAGAACAACAGGAATAACACTGTGAGGATCTACGCCCGCGGCAGCAGTATAAACAGCCAGCTTACCGACTGAAATATCGATACCATTTGAACCCCAGTCTCCGATACCTAAGATTTCTTCTGCGTCAGTGGTCACGATCAATCGAATATCACCACCTTCAGCACCAAATGCACGCAGCTTTTCTTCGATTAATTCAGGTTCATTAATACTGAGGAAGATCCCGCGAGGACGAGTAATAATCTCGCTATAGTTTTCAATAGCATCGCCGACAACTGGGTCATAAACAACTGGCAGCATTTCCAGCATATGACGTTGTAATAATGCATAGAACAATGTCACGTTATTATCGTGCAAACGCCACATGTAAATATGTTTATCTAAATCAGAATGGCATCCACGGTAAGCGTGATAAGCACGGTTTAATTGTGTTTCCATATCCTCAGTTACAACAGGAGGAAGAATACCATTTAAGTCCAGCGCTTTTCGTTCTTCTTCAGTAAAAGCCGTTCCTTTATTTAATGATGGATCGCGTAATACTTCATATCCTCTTGCAGTGGTTTTAATTTTACGAATGTTATTTTCCACAACAACTTTAGCTTGTCGATTATACATAATTAATACCTTTTAATTTAAATATTATAATTCAGAGAAAACTACGCGCCAGATAGACCATTTCCTGTCATATCAATCGGATTGACATATTTATTAAAATCTTCTTCACTTATTTTTCCAGAAGCGATTGCAGATTCTTTTAACGTGATATTTTTCGCTATTGCATTTTCAGCAATATGCGCTGCATTTTGGTAACCAATAATTGGGGATAATGCCGTCACTAACATGACACTATTGTCCACATACTCGGTTATTTTCGTATTATTTAATTCAGTGCCTTCTACTGAATATTCCATAAATTTACGACAACCATCAGAAATAATACGAATGGAATGCAGGAGGTTATTAATAATTACCGGTCTCATCGCATTTAATTCAAAATTACCTTGGCTACCTGATATCGCAATCGCAGCATCATTACCCATAACCTGAATACCAATCATGACCATCGCTTCACATTGGGTTGGGTTGACCTTGCCGGGCATGATAGATGAACCAGGTTCATTCGATGGCAGTATTAATTCGCTAAAACCACAACGAGGACCCGAAGCTAGCCAGCGCATATCATTCGCAATTTTGATCAGCGCCACTGCCAGTCCGCGAATAGCCGCATGTGTGCGAACTAACGCGTCAAGAGAGCCTTGAGCGGTAAATTTGTTAGGTGCTGTAATAAACGGTTTTTGAGTTAATTCCGCTATCTTATCTGCGACATCTTTTGAAAAGCCTTTTGGCGCATTTAATCCTGTACCAACAGCCGTGCCACCAACAGCAAGTTTATAAAGATCTTGCTGACTACGTTTAATATCATCTAGCGCATCGCGTAATTGACCCGCCCAACCGTGCCACTCTTGTCCCACGGTTAAAGGCACTGCATCTTCGAGGTGAGTACGACCGATCTTAACGACAGTCATCCACGAATCAGCTTTCTTTTCAATAAGTTGAATTAAATCTTCAATGCTCGGAATTAATTGTTCATCAAGCGCAAAAATAGCGGCGATGTGCATTGCAGTAGGGAATGTATCATTGGAAGACTGACCCATGTTGACATCATCATTGGGTCCAACGGGCAATTGTGTTCCTAATGAGCCACCGAGTAATTGAATAGCTCGGTTAGAAATAACTTCATTCACGTTCATATTAGATTGTGTGCCAGAGCCTGTCTGCCATACATAAAGCGGATAATGCTCATCCAATTGACCATGAATAGTTTCATCAGCTGCGATAACGATCGCCTCTTTTTTCCATTCAGCTAATCGACCTGCTTCGCAGTTAACCAACGCACAAGCTTTTTTTACATAGCCATACGCGTGGTAAACCGATTTTGGCATTAAATCATCGCCAATATTAAAGTGCTGTAATGAACGTTGAGTCTGTGCCCCCCAATAACGATTTGCAGGAACATTTACTTTTCCCATGCTATCGAATTCTTCACGGGTGCCTGTTTCATTAATACCAATAGGGATGCTCTTATTTAGAATATAAT
>NZ_JAERJY010000198.1:0-2947 GCF_018257375.1 Providencia sp. JGM181
AAAACACCTTCGGTGTTGTCAGGTTAAGCCTCACGGTTCATTAGTATTGGTTAGCTCAACGTATCGCTACGCTTACACACCCAACCTATCAACGTCTTAGTCTTAAACGTTCCTTTAGGACCCTTAAAGGGTCAGGGAAGACTCATCTCAAGGCAAGTTTCCCGCTTAGATGCTTTCAGCGGTTATCTCTTCCGCACTTAGCTACCGGGCAATGCCATTGGCATGACAACCCGAACACCAGTGGTGCGTCCACTCCGGTCCTCTCGTACTAGGAGCAGCCCCTTTCAATCTTCCAACGCCCACGGCAGATAGGGACCGAACTGTCTCACGACGTTCTAAACCCAGCTCGCGTACCACTTTAAACGGCGAACAGCCGTACCCTTGGGACCTACTTCAGCCCCAGGATGTGATGAGCCGACATCGAGGTGCCAAACACCGCCGTCGATATGAACTCTTGGGCGGTATCAGCCTGTTATCCCCGGAGTACCTTTTATCCGTTGAGCGATGGCCCTTCCATACAGAACCACCGGATCACTAAGACCTACTTTCGTACCTGCTCGAGCCGTCACTCTCGCAGTCAAGCTGGCTTATGCCTTTGCACTAACCGCATGATGTCCGACCATGCTTAGCCAACCTTCGTGCTCCTCCGTTACTCTTTGGGAGGAGACCGCCCCAGTCAAACTACCCACCAGACACTGTCCGCACCCCGGATTACGGGGCTACGTTAGAACATCAAACATTAAAGGGTGGTATTTCAAGGTTGGCTCCACGCAGACTGGCGTCCACGCTTCAAAGCCTCCCACCTATCCTACACATCAAGGCTCAATGTTCAGTGTCAAGCTATAGTAAAGGTTCACGGGGTCTTTCCGTCTTGCCGCGGGTACACTGCATCTTCACAGCGAGTTCAATTTCACTGAGTCTCGGGTGGAGACAGCCTGGCCATCATTACGCCATTCGTGCAGGTCGGAACTTACCCGACAAGGAATTTCGCTACCTTAGGACCGTTATAGTTACGGCCGCCGTTTACTGGGGCTTCGATCAAGAGCTTCTCCTTACGGATAACCCCATCAATTAACCTTCCAGCACCGGGCAGGCGTCACACCGTATACGTCCACTTTCGTGTTTGCACAGTGCTGTGTTTTTAATAAACAGTTGCAGCCAGCTGGTATCTGCGACTGGCTTCAGCTCCATGAGTAAATCACTTCACCTAATGCCAGCGTGCCTTCTCCCGAAGTTACGGCACCATTTTGCCTAGTTCCTTCACCCGAGTTCTCTCAAGCGCCTGAGTATTCTCTACCTGACCACCTGTGTCGGTTTGGGGTACGATTAATGATAATCTAGAGCTTAGAGGCTTTTCCTGGAAGCGGGGTATGAGCTACTTCGCCACCGTAGTGACTCGTCATCAGACCTCAGCATATAGTGAACCGGATTTGCCTAATTCACCTGCCTACATCCTTAAACCGGGACAACCGTCGCCCGGCCAGCCTAACCTTCTCCGTCCCCCCATCGCAATTATCACCAGTACGGGAATATTAACCCGTTTCCCATCGACTACGCATTTCTGCCTCGCCTTAGGGGTCGACTCACCCTGCCCCGATTAACGTTGGACAGGAACCCTTGGTCTTCCGGCGTGCGGGTTTTTCACCCGCATTATCGTTACTTATGTCAGCATTCGCACTTCTGATACCTCCAGCATGCCTCACAGCACACCTTCACAGGCTTACAGAACGCTCCCCTACCCAACAATATTTACATATCGCTGCCGCAGCTTCGGTGCATAGTTTAGCCCCGTTACATCTTCCGCGCAGGCCGACTCGACCAGTGAGCTATTACGCTTTCTTTAAATGATGGCTGCTTCTAAGCCAACATCCTGGCTGTCTGAGCCTTCCCACTTCGTTTCCCACTTAACTATGACTTTGGGACCTTAGCTGGCGGTCTGGGTTGTTTCCCTCTTCACGACGAACGTTAGCACCCGCCGTGTGTCTCCCGTGATAACATTCTTCGGTATTCGTAGTTTGCATCGAGTTGGTAAGTCGGGATGACCCCCTAGTCGAAACAGTGCTCTACCCCCGAAGATGAGTTCACGAGGCGCTACCTAAATAGCTTTCGGGGAGAACCAGCTATCTCCCGGTTTGATTGGCCTTTCACCCCCAGCCACAAGTCATCCGCTAATTTTTCAACATTAGTCGGTTCGGTCCTCCAGTTAGTGTTACCCAACCTTCAACCTGCCCATGGCTAGATCACCGGGTTTCGGGTCTATACCCTGCAACTCATTCGCCCAGTTAAGACTCGGTTTCCCTACGGCTCCCCTATACGGTTAACCTTGCTACAGAATATAAGTCGCTGACCCATTATACAAAAGGTACGCAGTCACACCACAAGGGTGCTCCCACTGCTTGTACGTACACGGTTTCAGGTTCTATTTCACTCCCCTCGCCGGGGTTCTTTTCGCCTTTCCCTCACGGTACTGGTTCACTATCGGTCAATCAGGAGTATTTAGCCTTGGAGGATGGTCCCCCCATATTCAGACAGGATAACACGTGTCCCGCCCTACTCGTCGAGTTCACAACACTAACACCTTCGGATACGGGGCTATCACCCTTTACTGCCGGCCTTTCCAGACCGTTCTCCTGATGCTAATGCTGATTAAGACTCTGGGCTGCTCCCCGTTCGCTCGCCGCTACTAGGGGAATCTCGGTTGATTTCTTTTCCTCGAGGTACTGAGATGTTTCAGTTCCCTCGGTTCGCCTCGTTTGACTATGTATTCATCAAACGATAGTGCAACGAATTGCACTGGGTTTCCCCATTCGGAAATCGTCGGTTATAACGGTTCATATCACCTTACCGACGCTTATCGCAGATTAGCACGTCCTTCATCGCCTCTGATTGCCTAGGCATCCACCGTGTACGCTTAGTCGCTTAACCTCACAACCCGAAGGTGTCTTTA